>JBILUM010000456.1:0-3311 GCA_044370995.1 Ilumatobacteraceae bacterium
GCCCTTGCCGTTCTCGGCCATGTGGCGGATCGACTCGGTCCAGATGGAGAACAGGATGAGCGAGGAGTCGACGTTGGCCGCTTCCATCTCGCGTGCCGCCTGGGTGAGGCCGCGGCCCACCTCTTCGCGGAACAGGGCCACGCCCTGGCCGCGCAGCTGGGCGGCGGTGCGCTCGGCCTCGGCGGCGATGCGGATCGCGGTGCCCTCGGCCTCGGCCTCCTTGGTGCGGCGGATGAGCAGCGCGTCGCCTTCGTTGGTGGCGGCGGCCTTGAGGTTGTTCGACGCCACGACCTGCGCCATCGATGTGGTGATCGCCTGGTCGAAGGTGATGTCGTTGAGCTGCAGGTCGATGAGGTGGTAGCCCCACGTCTCGACGGTGACGTCGAGGTTCTCCTTCACCTCGGCGACGATCTCGCCGCGGAGCCCGAGGATCTCGGCCTGGCGCATCGTCGCGACGAAGCCGCGGGTGCTGCCCTCGACGCTGCGGACGAGTGCTGTGAGGAAGTCCTTCTCGCTGACGAACTTGAAGGCCACGTTCTTCACGGTGTCCTCGGCCTCGTTGTACACCGAGTACACCATCATCGCCGTGAAGTAGACGTTGGCCTGGTCCTGCGTGATCGCCTGGAACTGCAGTTCGACCGCACGGTTCTGGGTGCTGATGCGCCGGAAGATCTTCTCGACGAACGGGATCAGGAAGTTGAGGCCCGGCCGTCGGATGGAGTGGTACTTGCCGAACACCGTGGTGACGGCGACGTTGCCCTGCGGCACGGTCTTCACCGACGACAGGATCAGCACGATCAGGACCACTGCGCCGACGATCAGGGCGATCTGGGATGCACTCATGGACGGACCTCCGCTCGGCCACCGTCCGGTGGCGTGACACCGATCCTATGACCATTCGCGACCGGCCGCCGGGAAGCCCTCCCAGACCGGGCCGGCCGCCTCATCGGTCGTCAGCTCAGTCGGTGACGATGACGTAGGCCTTGCGGATCGTCTCGTGGACGACCCAGCGGCCGGTGGTGCCCGAGGGCGTGAGGATCATCGCACCGGGGACCAGTTCGAACGACTGGCACGTCGTGCCGTCGACGCCGTCGACGTGCAGCGTCGCACGACCCGACAGCACGCAGAAGACCTCCTGGTAGCCGTCGCGTCGGAACGGGAACTCGCCCGGCGTGCACTCCCACACACCGACGTCGAGCCGGTCGTGCTGCCACGTCGACACCGACGACTCCACGGGATCGCCCGCGATCACGACGGGGCGAGGGGTGCCCTGGCCGAGCTCCACCGTGTGGGCGTTGGCGAGGTGGGTGGCGATGCCCGCGGCGCCGGCCCGATGGTCGATGACGTACATCTTGCGGACCGTCTGGTGCACGTCCCAGTGTTGGTTCCACCCTCGCGGCGTGGTCCACAGCGTGCCGGGGGCGAGGTCGAACGTGCCGCCGTCGTGGGTGACGGTCGCTCGTCCGGCGACCATCAGCATCGCTTCGTTCTCGTCGCCCGACGGGCCGTCGAGGCCGCCGGGCGAGCACTCCCAGATCCCGATCTCCAGCTCGCCGTCGAGGAACGGCCAGCCGGCGGTGACCGATCGTGTGGGCTCGGCCGGATTCGCGGGGCCGGTGGGGTGCAGCGGGGTGTCGAGGATCGACGGCGTGTACATGCCGCCATTCTGCAGGCTCCGCGCTCGTTCGTCAGGCCGTCAGGCCGTCAGGCCGTCAGGAACCCGATGATGTCCGGGAGGGCGCGGCGGTCCTGGTACACGAACATGTGCCCACCCTCGTACCGGCGCAGTTCCGAACCGGCGATCCGCCGATGGATCGCCTCGCTGTTGGCGGGCGGGGCGATGCCGTCGAACTCACCGCAGGTGATCAGCGTCGGGCACGTGATCGCGCTCAGCCGGTCCCAGACGTCGTGGTGACGTCTCGCCTCGAGCTGCATCGCCTCGCCGCGCACCTGTTCGTCGGACTTCACCACCTCGGCCCGCTGGCGCATCCCGTCGACGATCATCCGGTCGAAGGGGTGCTCGGCGAGGAACGCCTCGTCGTAGCGGGTGTCGAGGTTGGTGAGCGACACGCGCGCCCGCTCCTCGGGGTCCATCGCCGCCATCAGGTGCAGCGGATAGCTCGCCCCGCCGTCCCCGCCGGGCGAGGTGCACAACAGTGCGAGCCGATCGATCCGGTCGGGGTGGGTGACGGCGAACTCCTGCGCCACCATGCCGCCGAAGCTGATGCCGAACACGGCGAAACGGTCCCAACCGATGTGATCGACGAGGGCGAGCGCATCGGCGGCGTAGTCGGCCATCGTCGGTTGCTCGGCGGGCAGACCGGTGCGGCCCAGGCAGCGCTGGTCGTGCACGAGCACGTCGCAGTGTTCGGCCAGCTTGTCGATCAGTGGTCGTGAGCCCTCGATGGTGCCGCCAGAGCCGTTGAACACGAGCAGTTTCGGGGCGCCGGTGTCGACGCGGCCGTGCCGCTCGTACCAGAGGGTGAGATCGGGCAAGGTGAGCGTCGCCATCGAACGCCCCGCTATCGCCCGTCGTAGGGGATGGCCTCGAGCGCCGCTCGCACCGCGAGCTCGAAGGTGCGCACGTCGCCGTTGCAATGGTCGATCTGCTCGGGAGTCATCAGCACGAGCCAGTCGTCACCGATGTGTGCGAGCACGGTCGGCAACTTTCCTTCGAGCGACGCGTACTCGGTGCCGAGGTCGTTGCGGTGGAGATAGGTGATCGGCACACGCAGCCGGGCCTCGCACGAGGTGAACTCGCTGCGCTTGCCGTGCCACGTGTGGGTGATGTCGCAGAGCGAACAGTGCTCGCCCTTGAACCTCGAACGGAACAGGTACGCGACCTCGCCGAACAACGTGCCGTTCGCGTCGTACACGAAGGTCAACCGGTCTGCACCCATGCCCGCACCCTACGCGGCCCCTCGTCGTCGTACCGTGACCGCGTCTACGGTCGACACCATGACCAGGACGCTGTTCGCAGGTGGTGTGGTGTTCGACGGAACCGGTGCTGCACCGGCCCCCGCCGACGTGGTCGTCGACGGCGACACGATCGTGCACGTGGGTGCACCCGGCACCGGCGACGGCGACGTGTCGGTCGACCTCGCCGGCAAGGCGCTCACGCCCGGGCTGTTCGACTGTCACGTCCACGTGATGTCGTCGGGCATGGACATCCTGCGCGATCTGCAGACGCCGTTCTCCTACCGCTTCTACGTGGCCGCCGAGAACCTCGCCCGCACCGTCGGCACCGGGGTCACGAGCGTGCGCGACGCCGGCGGCGCCGATGCCGGGGTGAAGCTGGCCGTGCAGCGCGG
>JBILUM010000458.1:0-3306 GCA_044370995.1 Ilumatobacteraceae bacterium
AGCACGAGATCGAGCGTCTCCCCGTCGGACGACCGCGCCACGGTGACGAGCACTGCCGGCCACGGCACCTCGTCGAGCACCGGGCCGACCGGCGGCACCCACCCGCGCAGATTCAGGCTCGCGTTGTCCATCGGGGTCGACCACCGCACGAGCATGTGCAGCGCGAGGTTCGACACCCCCACCCGCAACGGACGCTCGGGCCACACCTCACCCGTCGCGCACTGGCGATCGCCGGCGCGGAGCGCCGCCTCCGCCAGCTCGCCCTGACCCACCATCCGTGCGCCGGCGACCAGCTTCGTCCACGCGTTCACTGCGGTGCGACGGACGCGATTGCGCTCCCACTCCTCGGGCAGCTCGAGCGTCAACTCGCCGTCGCGGACCATGGTCGCGAGACCGGCCATCTTCTCGGGAGCGCCGCGGAGCTGGAGCATGCGACCCCGGAGCGCGAGGTCGGGCGCCACGTCGGCGAAGCCGTGGCTGCCGGTGGTGAAGTACTCGCCGCCTGGCGTCTCGCCCGTGTCCCACGACAGGCCCGTGTGGGTGGAACGGATGTTGGCGTAGTTGCCGTCGGGGAGCAGGTACTCCTCCTCGAGCGCAGTGCGCCATCGCGGCTCGAGGTCGCTCCACATGGTCGTGCCGTGCAACCGGTCGTGGCCGAGCAACGCCTGTGCACCGATCGTGTTGCACGCGGCGAACGCCCAGCCCGGCTCGCACGGGAAGAAGGTGAGCCTGCTCTTGTCGAAGTTGCGCTGCACCGCCTCCATCCACGAGTGGTGGTCGTAGGCGAACGTGCGACCGTCCTCCCATACGAACGTGAGCGACCCCGGCTCGTCGAACAGGGTGCTGCCGGTGGCCGCCTCGTAGAGGTTGATCTGGTCGCCGGTGAAGCCCGAGAACATGATGTTGTCGCGCACCAGCGGGTCGGGGTTCGCGTCGAGGTTGCCGATCAGGTTCAAGGTGCGCCAGTAGCGCCACACTCGCAGGTCGGTCTGCTTCAGCACCAGGTTGCGCAACGCCAGCTCGATCTGGCCTGGCGCGTTGGGCACGTAGTTGACGGCATACGGAGCGAGCGCCCAACCCAGGTAGTTGAGCTGGTAGCGCACCACCGTGCCGCCGTGGAACTGCTCGCCCCACTCGAAGCCGCGGAACTCGTCGACCGGCTGCATCGTGAGCTCGTACGCCCACCGGAGCAGTTCGGCGTCCATGTCGTCAGGGGTGCGCAGCGGACGCGCCGGCTCGGGCAGGGTGGCGGTCGCGAGGTACTCGTTGAGCTCGGCGACCTTGGCGCGCTTGCGGCGGAACCGCGCCTCGAACGTGTAGACGAGGCTGCCGATCGCTGTGGCGGCGAGCACGTAGACGACCGGCATCGCCCATCCCCACGTGGTGCCGCGCTCGATCCCCAGCCGCGGGCCGGTGGCCCACAGCGCGGACGCGCCGGCCGATGCCGACCACACCAGCGGGATGCCCCAGTGCACGCTCATGCCCCACCACAGCACCAGCGCGACCGAGATCGCCACCCAGGTGAGCACGAACGCGATCGGTGCCGCGGTGTAGAGGAACCCGCCGCCCGGCAGCGCGAGCGACAGGCCGGCGGCTCGGGCCCGGACGCCGCCGCTGACCACGAGCGCGATGCCGGTCGCCTGCACGACCAGCACGATGGCGACGGTTCGCAGAACCAGCAGGCGTGTGACCGGGCCCATGCGTCGCGGTCGCTCGGGCAACAGCGGCGGCCGTGCCGGATCGGCCACGTGCGGGCGATGCAGTTCGGAGACGGTCATGGGACGAGGTCCCCTCTCTCGGCGGTGTGCCGATGGACGTCGGTCGGATCGGGTGCGGTCGTGCCGATGCGGGCATCGGTGCCGGTGCGGGCACTCGCGGCCGCGAGCGACGTGGCGAGGCGGTCGAGCGCGACGGCGATCGGGTCGCGATGCACCGTCGGTCGGGCCAGGATGCGCGCCGCCTGCTCGTCGTCGACGTGCACCAGCCAGAGGCGGGCCGCGGCGATCGAGCGTTCGTCGGCCGCGACCGAGGTGCCACGCGCCGCGGCGCCGAGCAGCCGGGGTCGCAACACGTGCCAGTCGGCGTCGTCGCACCAGCCGTTGGCGCGGGCGAGGGCCGAGGTCGCGGCGTGCTCCCACACCGATGCGGAGCCGAGGCGGATGCCGAGCGGGGTCCACCAGGCGCCAGGGCGGTGACCGCCCTGCAGGGCGAGCGGCCCGGCGAGCATCGCCGCCCACCGTCGGCCCGCCTCGCCGTGACCCGCACGATGCAGCGCGAGCGCGGCGAGGGTGGCGTCGAGCGGACGCACCCACGTGGGTTCGCTGGCCGGCACCCCGGCGACGGCGGCGTGGGCATCGTCGGCGAACCGGGCCATCGCCGCGTCGTCGAGCTGCCCGGTGAGCGCCAGCGCGGCTCGCGCCGCCGCATGGTCGACCGCGAACGGGTCGCCCCGCCGGCCCCGCGCGATCAGCCCGATGCGGCGTGCTCTGGTGACCACCGCAGAGCTCGCCGCCGCGTCGCTCACCGTCGACGGGACCGGACCGGTGAGCGCTGCGATGGCAGCCGCACGGCTGCGGTCGAGCGGCGCGAGCGCACCGATCCCGTCGAGACCGGGCGCAGCGGCGACGGTACGGGAACGGCGCGCCGTGACGCGGCGCAACCCGGGCAGCCTGCCGACTGCGGTGCGCATCCACATGATGCCGCCCACCACCAGCACGACCAGCGGAAACTCGTGCGCCGCGGCGACACCGACCAGCTCGTCGGCCGCCCGGGTCACCGGGGCCGGGTGGTCGCCGGTGAGCAGTCCGGCTGCGACGGTGGAGCACAGCACGATCGCGGCGGGCAACCAGTCGATGCCCCAGGTGACCCACACGACGATCGCCGCGGTCGTCGCCACGAGCACCACGACGGCGAGGGCGACCGACACCTCGAGCAGGCCCACGCCCGGGATGACGAGGTTCTGTGCCATGTGCGCGCCGGGGTCGCCGAGGGCGAACGCCAACAGCGCCGTGATCGTGAGCGAGACCGCGGCCGTGACAACGCGCCGGAACCGGAGCGACGGCACGTCGGCCATGTCAGGCGAGCAGCCCCATCGAGTCGAGATCGATCGCGTGGCGGCCGTGGCGCTGGGCCATCACCGTCAGCATGTCGTTGCCGCGCTCGGTCTCGGCCGCGAGGATCGTCGCGATCACCGACATCACCACGCCCCACACGGCTCCCAGGCGGTAGTCGCGCCAGGCGGTGTCGGCGTCGTAGTCCACTCCCGCCGCCGCCATCCGCGCGAGGTAGTCGGCGATCAGCTCGCGC
>JBILUM010000457.1:0-3306 GCA_044370995.1 Ilumatobacteraceae bacterium
GCGGTTCGAGGCGGTGACCGTCGACCGCCAGGCGTTCACGCTCCGCCGGTTCCTCGGCGGCCACCGCTGGGGGCTCGCGATCGCGTTCGTCCTCGTGGTGCTCGAGACCGTGGCCCTCCAGGCCGGCGGGCTGTTGACGCAGCGGGGCATCGACCAAGGGATCACGCCGGGCGACACCGGTGTGGTGGTGTTCGTCGCACTGCTCTACGTCGCCTCGGTGATCGTCGCCTCCATCGCTGGTGGCTGCCGCGTGGCGTTCACCGGTCGCCTCGGCGAGAAGTTGCTGTACCAGCTCCGCCTCCGCGTCTTCTCGCACCTGCAGCGGCTGTCGATCGACTTCTACACCGACGAGCGCGCCGGTCGCCTGCTCACCCGGATGACGAGCGACATCGATGCGCTGCAGCAGCTCTTCCAGGACGGGCTGGTGAACCTGGCGGTGCAGGCGCTCACGGTGCTCGTCGTCACAGCGATCCTGTTCTCGCTCGAGCCGACCCTCGCCGCGATCACCGTCGGCGTGGTGGTGCCGGCGCTCACCCTCATCACGCTGTGGTATCGGTCGGCGTCCGACCGGTCGTACGCCGCCGTGCGCGAACGCATCGCCGACGTCCTGGCCGACCTGAGCGAGACCCTGCAGGGAGTGCGCCTGGTGACGGCGTTCAACCGACGTCGCCACAACGTGGTGAGCCATCGCCGGATCGTGCGCCGCTATCGGGACGCGAACGTCGTCACGGCCCGGCAGGGCGCGGTGTACGGACCGGCCGCCGATCTGCTGGGCGCGCTGGCGCAGGTGGTCATCGTGCTGGTCGGCGGACGGATGGTCCTGCGCGGCGACCTGTCCATCGGCACGCTGGCCGCGTTCGTCCTGTACCTCACCGCCTTCTTCGCGCCGATCCAGCAGCTGGTGCAGCTCTACTCCACGTATCAGTCGGGGCAGGCCGCGGTCGGCAAGCTCCGCGAGTTGCTGGCGACCGAGCCGACGGTGGTCGAGCGGCCGGACGCCCACGAACTGCCACCGATCGACGGTCGCGTCGAGCTCCGCGACGTCGCGTTCGGCTACCGGGCCGATGTCGAGGTGTTGCGCGACGTCACGCTCACGATCGAACCCGGTGAGACGTTCGCGCTCGTGGGTGCGACCGGCTCGGGCAAGTCGACGATCGCCAAGCTCGTCACGCGTTTCCACGACCCGACCGCCGGGGTCGTCGCGATCGACGGGCACGACCTGCGCGACGTCACGCTCGCGTCGCTGCACCGCCAGCTCGGCGTCGTGCCGCAGGAGCCGTTCCTCTTCGCTGCGTCGCTGCGCCACAACGTGTCGTTCGGCCGTCCGGACGCGAGCGACGACGACGTCCTCGACGCCTGTCGGGCCGTCGGTCTGGGCGAGCTCGTCGATCGCCTGCCCGAGGGTCTCGACACGTTCGTGCACGAACGAGGCGTGTCGCTGTCGAGCGGCGAACGGCAACTGCTCGCGCTGGCCCGGGCGTTCCTCGCCCGCCCCCGCGTTCTCGTGCTCGACGAGGCGACCTCGAGCCTCGATCTCGAGAGCGAGACCGTGGTGGAACGAGCGCTCGACGCGGTGCTCGAGGGTCGCACGGCGATCGTCATCGCCCACCGGTTGGCGACCGCGATGCGGGCCGATCGGATCGCGGTGGTCGAGGCCGGCCGGATCGTCGAGCTCGGCACGCCACAGGAACTGCGCGACCTGGGCGGCCGCTGGGCGGCGATGGAAGCCACCTGGCACCGCCACGCCGGGACGTCCTGACCGGCCCGGTAGGGCCTCGATCGAGGGTGTCGATGACCACGGAGGGTGTCGGGGCGGAGCGATTGACGAAGCCCTGACGAACTCTTCTGGCGAGAACCCTGGAGTTCCCGGGTCATCGGCCGATACCCACGCGAGACCCTTTCGCCGATGGGTCCGCCGGGTGATCGCAGGGAGAGCAGCACCGTGCCCGTTCAAGCCGAGATCGAACATCTGTTGCGCAGGACCGAGTTCGTCGCACGACCGGCCCGCGTGGCCGAGCTGATGGCGTTGCCCACGCTCGCCGACGCGGTGAACAACGTCCTCGACTTCACCCCGAACGCGAACCCGCAGCTGCGGGCCGACCTGGTGACGCACAACAACAACGACTCGTTCAACCAACGCCTCGCCGCGTTCCACTGGTGGCTCGACATGATGGCGACGCGACCGCGACCGCTGCAGGAGAAGATGGCCCTGTTCTGGCACGGCCACTTCGTGAGCGAGTGGGACGTCGTCGGCCGGACCGATCAGATGATGGCGCAGAACCAGCTGTTCCGCGACAACGCGGTCGGCGACTTCCGGGCGCTCACCCACGCGATGTCACTGCAGCCGGCGATGCTGATCTACCTGTCGAACGGTGTGAACGTCAAGGGCTCGCCGAACCAGAACTTCGCCCGCGAGCTGTTGGAGCTCTTCACGCTCGGCATCGGCAACTACCTCGAGGACGACGTCGCCGAGACCGCCCGCGCCTGGACGGGCCACAACTACAACGGCAACACGCGGCTGTACGAGTTCCGCACGAACAACCACGACTACGGCGACAAGACGATCTTCGGGGTCCGCCGCAACTGGAACGGCCCCGAGGTGATCGACGAGATCCTGCTGAACAACGCAGGCCTCCGCCTGACGACCGCGAAGTTCATCGCGCGGAAGCTGTGGGAGTACTTCGCCTACCTCGACCCGGCGCAGAACATCGTCGACGACCTCGCGGCCGTGTTCGTCGCGAACAACCTCTCCGTGCTCGAGCTGCTCCGCGCCCTGTTCAACCGTGCTGAGTTCCACACACCGACCGCAGTGCAAGGGCTCGTGCGCACCCCGACCGAATGGGTGGTCTCGATCCTCGTCCGAACCGGGCTGTCGTCGGCGACCATCAAGGTCTGGGACTACGGCGAGAGCATGGGGCAGCGGGTGTTCGACCCGCCGAACGTCGCCGGGTGGAAGGCCAACGGCTACTGGATGACCACCAGTGCCTTGAGCGGCCGCGCCAACCTCGCGAAGAAGGTCGCCTCGCTCATGCGCCTCAACGGCGGCTTCGACAACCTGATCACGATGTCGGTGTCGCAGTCGGTCGACTTCGTCGCCGACCACTTCGGGCTCGTGCTCTCGAACATCAGCCGACAGTCGATGATCGACGCCCACCAGGCCGAACGCGTGGCAGCCAACGGCAGCAACAGCAAGGCGATCACGAACCTGCTCGTGATGATGATGCTCACCGCCGAGATGAACGTGGTGAGCGCGTGAACGCCCGTCCCATCGCCGCTGTGTTCCCCACCGAATCCGCCCCCGAGATC
>JBILUM010000459.1:0-3298 GCA_044370995.1 Ilumatobacteraceae bacterium
GCACGAGCTTGGCGTCGCCGTGGCGGATGCGCGAGCGGGTGCTCTCGATGAACGCGTCGAGCGATCCCATCCGCATCGGCAGCGGCAGCACCATCGAGGCGCACCCGGCCAGCCAGCAGCCCTGGATGATGGTGATGAGGGAACGGCTGGTGGGTCCGAGGATCGCCACGTGATCGCCCGGCACGAGGCCACGGGCCTGCAGCGCGGCGCCGACCACGCGGGCGTCGTCGTGGATCTCTGCCCACGGGACGAACCCGTCTCCCTCGGCGGGGGCCACCGAATGGCCGACGAATCGCACACCCGTGGGGCGGTCGGCCGCCTGGATCAGGCGCTCGACGATCGAGCCCGGTTGCGGGATGGTCTGCGACCCGTCAGCAGTCATGAAACGAAACCGTAGTGCTGCTCGGGCGGTCCGTAGAATCCTTGCCTCTATGAGTACTGCCAGCGACACCCCCTCCAGCGAGCCGCAACACGCCTTCCGGTACACCGGCGCGCTCGCCCAGGAGATCGAGCCACGCTGGCAGGACTGGTGGGACGACCACGGCACGTTCCACACCGCGAACCCGGCCGGCCCGCTGGGCGACCCGGCAGTGAAGGACCAGCCGAAGCTGTTCGTGCTCGACATGTTCCCGTACCCGAGCGGCACCGGCCTGCACGTCGGCCACCCGCTGGGGTTCATCGGCACCGACGTGTACAGCCGCTACCAGCGCATGACGGGCCACAACGTGCTGTACACCATGGGGTTCGACGCATTCGGTCTGCCCGCCGAGCAGTTCGCCGTGCAGACCGGCCAGCACCCGGCAGTCACCACCGCCCAGAACGTGGCCAACATGCGCCGTCAGCTGCGCCGCATCGGGCTCAGCCACGACCCCCGCCGCAGCATCGACACCACCGACCCGGCCTACTACCGCTGGACCCAGTGGATCTTCAGCCAGATCTTCAACGCCTGGTACGACACCGAGCAACAGAAGGCCCGCCCGATCGGCGAGCTGGTCGACGAGTTCGCCGCCGGCACCCGGCCCACGCCCGACGGGCGCGCCTGGGCGTCGCTGACCGCCCCCGAACAGGCCGACGTGCTCGACGACCACCGCCTGGCCTACATCAGCGAGGCACCCGTGAACTGGTGCCCGGGCCTCGGCACCGTGGTGGCCAACGAGGAGGTCACCGCCGACGGACGCAGCGACCGCGGCAACTTCCCGGTGTTCAAACGCAGCATGCGCCAGTGGATGATGCGGATCACCGCCTACGCCGACCGGCTGGTCGACGACCTCGAGCTGCTCGACTGGACCGACTCGATCAAGGCGATGCAGCGCAACTGGATCGGCCGCAGCGAGGGCGCCCAGGTCGACTTCGACTCCCCTGCCGGACCGATCCGGGTGTTCACCACCCGCCCCGACACCCTGTTCGGTGCGTCGTTCATGGTGCTCGCACCCGAACACCCGCTGGTCGACGCGCTCACGACCGCCGACCAGGCCGCCGGCATCGCCGAGTACCGCCGCGTCGCCGGCACCAAGAGCGACGTCGCCCGCCAGGTGGAGGACAAGACCAAGACCGGCGTGTTCACCGGGTCGTACGCCGTCAATCCGATCAACGGCGCCCAGGTGCCGGTGTGGATCGCCGACTACGTGCTGATGGGCTACGGCACCGGGGCGATCATGGCCGTGCCCTGCGGCGACGAGCGCGACTTCGAGTTCGCCCGCCAGTTCGGTCTGCCGATCCCGGCCATCCAGCAGCCGCCGGCCGCCTGGTTCGAGCAGCACGGCATCGACGCCCAGGTGGGCGAGGCGCTCGACACGGCCACGTGGCCCGAGGCCTTCGTGGGCGACGCGCCCTACGTCAACAGCGCGAACGACTCCATCGACCTGCCACTCGACCTGAACGGGTTGGCCAACATCGCCGAGGCCAAGCGGCGCACCAACGAATGGCTGAGTGCACGCGGCTGCGGCGAGGCGACCATCAGCTACAAGCTGCGCGACTGGCTGTTCAGCCGCCAGCGCTACTGGGGCGAGCCGTTCCCGATCGTCTACGACGACCACGGCAACGCCCACACGCTGCCCGACGAACTGCTGCCGCTCGAGCTGCCGCCCACCGACAGCTTCAGCCCGCGCACCTTCGACGCCGACGACGCGATGAGCAACCCGGAGAGCCCGCTCGACCGGCTCGACTGGTGGACCACGGTCGAACTCGACCTGGGCGACGGGCCCAAGCGCTACCGCCGCGACACCAACGTCATGCCCCAGTGGGCCGGCAGCTGCTGGTACGAGCTGCGCTACTGCGACCCGACCAACGAGAACGTCTTCATCGACCGCGAGGTCGAGCAGTACTGGATGGGTCCGCAGGGAGAGGGCCATCCGGGCGGCGTCGACCTGTACGTCGGCGGCGTCGAGCACGCCGTGCTGCACCTGCTGTACGCCCGGTTCTGGCACAAGGTGCTGTTCGACCTGGGCCACCTCAGTTCGAAGGAGCCGTACCACCGCCTGTTCAACCAGGGCTACATCCTGGCCGCCGCGTTCAAGGACGAGCGCGAGATCTACGTCGACGCGTTCGGCGTCGAGGAGCACGACGGTCAGTTCACCTACGAGGGCAGGCCGGTCACGCGCGAGTGGGGCAAGATGGGCAAGAGCCTGAAGAACGCGGTCGCCCCCGACGACATCTACGAGGCCTACGGTGCCGACACCTTGCGCCTGTACGAGATGGCGATGGGCCCGCTCGACGCTTCGCGACCGTGGGAGACGCGCGACGTCGTCGGCATGTACCGGTTCCTGCAGCGCGTGTGGCGCAACCTGGTCGACGAGGACACGGGACAGCTGCGCGCCGATCTGCCGGCGTTCGACGACACCACCGACCGCCTGCTGCACCGCACCATCGACGGCGTGCGCGCCGACATGGACGCGATGCGGTTCAACACCGCGATCGCGAAGCTGATCGAGCTGAACAACCACCTCACCAAGCTGGGTGGCTGCCCGCGCGACGCCGCCGAGCGGATCGTGCTGATGCTCGCCCCGCTGGCGCCGCACATGGCAGAGGAGCTGTGGCGCATGTTGGGCCACGCCGACACGGTCACCTACGAGCCGTTCCCGACGGCCGATCCGGCCAAGCTGGTCGAGGACTCGATCGAGCTGCCGGTGCAGGTGAACGGCAAGGTCCGCTCGCGCATCACCGTCGCTGCCGACGCCGACTCGGCCTCGATCGAGGCGATCGCCCTCGCCGACGACAAGGTGATCACGAGCCTGGCGGGCGCGACACCGAAGAAGGTCGTCGTGGTCCCGGGCCGAACCGTCAACATCGTCGTGTGACG
>JBILUM010000339.1:0-4085 GCA_044370995.1 Ilumatobacteraceae bacterium
ATGAGCACGCCGGCGGCGACCTCGCCCGAGGCGACCAGGTCGACCACGTGCTGGACCCCGTGCTGGTACGTCACATCGATGTCGGCATCGCGCAGCGCGTGCTCGAGCAGCGCCCCGTCGAGGGCGCGGACGCCCTCGAACGCCTCGGGCTTCGGCGTCAGCCACGTGCCGGTGCCGTCCACGTGCACGAGGCAGAGCGCGCCGCGATCGACGACCTGGCTCGCGAACGTCGCATCGATGGGTCCGGCGGGGGAGAGATCGAAGCTCGTCTCCAGGATCGACACCAGGGTGTCGACGTCGACGCCGCGATAGAGGCGGTGGATGGCATCGATGCTGAGCTGGCTCTCGACGAGTTCGCCCACGTAGGTGAGGGTGAGATCCCACGGACCCGACCCGTCGGCGGCCCGTCGCTCGTCTCGATACGTGCGGCTGATCGCGTATCGGTGGTGGCCGTCGGCGATCAGCACCGGATTCGCCCCGACGGCAGCGGCGATCGCCGCGACCCGCGCCGGATCGGTGACTCGCTCGACGCTGTGGACCACACCGTCGACGTCGGTGCAGGTGCCGACCAGCTCGGCCGGTTCGAGCAGCAGATCGGTGAGTCCCGCCGTCAGGGACAGGCCCCACACGGGGGAGAGGTTGGCCTCGGTCGCCCTGGTGAGATCGAGCCGGTCGGTCTTGGCCTTGGGGGTCGTGCGTTCGTGGGGGAGCACGCCACCGGCACCCTCGTCGACCACCTCGAGCGCACCGAGCACTCCCACCGTCTCGCGGATCGTTCCGTCCTCGGTGCGGAAGCGCATGCGGTAGATCGTGAACGTCGGCTCGGCGTCACGGACGAGGGTGCCCTCGGCCTCCCAGGCGCGCATCGTGCGCGCTGCCTGGACGTAGCGGTCGGCGTCGTCATCCGGCCCGGGCACGTCGATCTCGACGATGTTGCGGTCGTGACGGGCGCGGAGCGCCGCGACGTCCGCGGCCGACAAGACGTCGTAGGGCGGGGCGGCGGCATCGTCGAGTGCGACGGCGGGGGCGTAGCGGAGGGCCGGGAACGGTTCGAATCGGGGCACCCGCACAGATTGGCAGCTCGCGTGCCACGATGACACACCTATGTCGGCGACCGACCCCCACCCTCCGTTCGTTGCAGCCCTGCCGGAGGTCGTCCTGCTCGACCTCGACGGCGTCGTCTGGCTGGCGCACCAGGCGATCCCCGGCTCCGTCGAAGGCATCGCGGCGCTCCGGGAGGCAGGTGCGCGCGTCCTGTTCGTGACCAACAACTCGGGATCGACCGAGGCCGAGCAGGTGACCGCGCTCGGCGCGATCGGCGTGCCGGCCGAGGGTGATGTGCTGACCTCCGCGATGGCGGGTGTGCTGCTGGTCGCCCCGGGCGAGCGCGTGCTGGTGTGCGGCGGGCCGGGGGTGACCGAAGCGGTGGAACGCCGCGGCGCCATCGCGGTGACCGACGGTCCGTGCGATGCCGTGATGGTGGGGTTCCACCGCACCTTCACCTACGACCGGCTCCGTGTGGCCGCGACCGCGGTCCAGGCGGGGGCCCGGCTGATCGGGACCAATGACGACGCCACGTATCCGACGCCCGAGGGGCCGATCCCCGGTGGTGGTGCGATCCTGGCGGCGGTCGAGGTCGGGTCGGGGACGAAGGCCGTGGTCGCCGGCAAGCCGTTCGAGCCGATGGCCGAGCTCGTCCGGCAGGCAGTGGGTGCGGCCGCCGCGCAGTCGGCGGTGATGGTGGGCGACCGGCCCTCGACCGACGGACGCTTCGCCCGCCAGCTCGGCTGTCGGTATGCCCATGTGTGGTCGGGCGTCACGCCGCGCGGCGCCGCGGTGGATCCGGCCCCCGATCTGTTCGGTGACGACCTGGGCCATGTGGTCCGCCAATTGCTCGGCCGCTGATCCCCCGACGAACCAACGGGTGGATGATCGAGGTGTTGGCCGAGTCGACGTGCCGTCTGACCTGCCCTTCTCGTGCCGACCCTCATCCTGGGTGTCGCACCGGGGCAGTACACTGCGGCCATGACCGCCAACACGATCCTGAAGCGCCTCCTCGATGCCGGGATGCAGTTCACCGAGATGTCCCAGAGCTCCGCCGAGAAGCTGGTGAACGAGTTCGTCAAGAACGGTCAGCTGCGACGCAAGGACGCGGAGAAGACCGTCCAGCAGCTCGTCGAGCGTGGTCGGAGCTCGACCGAACAGCTCTTCAGCGCTGTGCAGACGGAGGTCGCCAAGCAGCTCGGACGGTTCGCCGATCGGATCGACGACCTCGAGGACCGCATCGAGGATCTCGCCGAGTCGCTCGGCCTCGCCGCGAAGGCGAACCAGGACGCTTCGCCCTCGGCACCGCCGGTGACGGCGTCGTCCGTCGAGGTGCCGGCCGAGCAGGCCGCCAAGGCCGCCACGCCAGCGAAGAAGGCTCCCGCGAAGAAGGCTCCCGCGAAGAAGGCTCCCGCGAAGAAGGCTCCCGCGAAGAAGGCTCCCGCGAAGCAGGCGCCCGGCACCAGTTCGGGGGTCGCGAAGGTCGCGACCAAGAAGGCCGCGAAGCGCTGACACGTGTCGCGACGGCTGCGTCTCGACGCGGATCTCGTCCGGCGAGGGCTCGTGGCGAGTCGGACCGAGGCCGGCCGGGTCATCGAACTGCACCGAGTGCTCGTCAACGGTGCGATCGCCGAGAAGGCGTCGCGGCTCGTCGACCCCGGTGATGCCGTGGTCATCACGGGGGAGCCGCCGCGCTTCGTCAGTCGGGGCGGCGAGAAACTCGATGCTGCGCTCGACGCGTTCGGGGTGCAGGCCGACGGTGCGGACGTCCTCGATGCCGGAGCGTCAACCGGCGGGTTCACCGACTGTCTCCTGCAACGTGGTGCCGCCCAGGTCGTCGCCCTCGACGTGGGTCACGGTCAGCTCCACCCACGCATCCGCGAGGATCCGCGGGTGACCGTGATCGAACGGTTCAACATCCGGGGGCTCGAAGCGCAGCACCTGCCGTTCGTGCCGTCCCTCGCCGTCGCCGACCTGTCGTTCATCTCGCTCACCAAGGTCATCCCGGTGCTCGCGAGGGTGGTCGCCCCCGGCAGCGATCTCGTGCTGCTGGTGAAGCCGCAGTTCGAAGCGGGTCGGGCGGAGGTGTCGCGCGGTCATGGGGTGATCACCGACCCGGAGATCCACGCCCGAGTCCGCGACGAGGTGTCGGACAGCCTGACCGCGTCTGGGTGCGCCGTGATCGGTTGGTGCGATTCGCCGATCGTCGGTGGCGACGGCAATCGTGAGTTCCTGGTGCACGCCCGCATCGAGGACCACGACGGTCACGACGGTCACGACGGTCACGACGGTCACGACGGTCACGACGGTCACGACGGTCACGACGGTCACGACGGTCACGACAACGACGGGAACAACCGGGAGAGGTCGAACGCATGAACCAGGTGCTGCTCGTGGCACATCACCAGCGCACGGAAGCCGCTGCGCTGGCGCGCGCCGCTGCATCGTGGCTGCGTCAGCGTGGGGACGAGCCCTGGATGACGCCCGAGGACGCGGCGGCGCTCGACCTGCAGGACCTCGCGGCCGAGCGCGATCCCCGACAGGCGCAGCTCACCCTGAGCCTCGGTGGTGACGGCACGATGCTGCGCGCCGTGCAGTTGCTCGACGGCGCTCCGGTGCCGATCATCGGCGTCAACGTGGGCCTGCTCGGCTACCTCACCGAGGTCGAGCCCCAGGGGATGACCGCAGCGCTCGAACGGTTCGTCGCCGGTCCCGGCGCCGAACAGGGCGACTGGCAGATCGAACGACGGATGATGGTCGACATCGTCGTTCGCCGCGGCGACGACGCCGACGGGCCGCGTTGGCGGGCGCTGAACGAAGGTGTCCTCGAGAAGCAGGAGCCGGGGCACACCGTGCGGATGATGGTCCGCATCGACGGGGCTCCGTTCACCACCTACGCCGCCGACGGGCTCATCGTCGCGACCCCCACCGGATCCACTGCCTACTCGCTGTCGGCTCGCGGTCCCGTGGTCTCGCCCCGGCACCGAGCGCTGCTGCTCACGCCCGTGTCGCCGCACATGCTGTTCGATCGATCGCTCGTG
>JBILUM010000079.1:0-7792 GCA_044370995.1 Ilumatobacteraceae bacterium
AGGTCGTCGGCCATCGGCCGGTCGTGCTCTCCGTCGACGGCCAAAGGGCCGCGTCGGTGGCCGAGGGCGATACGGTGGTCTTCCGTGCATCGGCCGCAGAGGCCCATTTCGTGCGATTCGGGCGTCGCCGCTTCCACCAGATCCTGAAGGCCAAGTTCGGCCTGTCCGACCGCTGAGCGAACCTGCACGAGGTGTCCAACACATGCTGATCGAGCTCCACATCGAAGATCTCGGGGTGATCTCCTCGCTCGACCTGGTGGTCGGCTCGGGCCTCACGGTGTTCACCGGTGAGACCGGTGCCGGCAAGACGATGCTCGTCGAGGCGATCAGCCTGCTGGTCGGTGGCCGTGCCGATGCGACGATGGTGCGCACGGGTGCGGCCGAGGCGCGTGTCGAGGGGCGTTTCGCCGACGGCGACGACGAGATCGTGCTCGCTCGGGTGATCCCGGTGGACGGCCGGTCCCGCGCGTACGTCAACGGGCGACTCGCCACGGTGTCGACCCTCGCCGAGCACGGGGTCCGGTTGGTCGACATCCACGGTCAGCACGCACACCAGAGCCTCCTCGGCGTGTCGGCCCAACGTGCCGCACTCGACCGGTTCGCCGAGGTCGACCTCGAACCGCTGCGGGCCTCGCGCGCCCGGCTGACCGAGATCGACGCCTCGCTCGCTGCGCTCGGCGGCGACGTGCGCACGAGAGCCCGCGAGATCGATCTCCTCCGGTTCCAGCTCGACGAGCTCGACGCAGCGGGGATCACCGGCCCCGACGAGGACGAGGAGCTGGAGCGGCGTGAGGACGTCCTGTCGGGCGCCCAGGCGCACCGCGAGGCGTCGGCGTCCGCGGTCGAGGCGCTCACGAGCGACAGCGGGGCGCTCGACGCGGTCCAGACCGCGATCGCCGCGCTCGGCACGAAGGGGCCGTTCCGCGAGCTCGTCGTGAGGTTGCGCAGCGTGGCCGTCGAACTCGACGACGTCGCCGACGAGATCCGCCGCATCGCCGACGGCATCGACGACGACCCCACCAAACTCGCCGAGATCACCGAGCGTCGTCAGCTGCTGCGCAACCTGCGCCGCAAGTACGGCGAGACCCTCGACGAGGTGATCGAGTTCCAGCAGCGATCCCGGGAGCGGCTCGACGAGCTCGAGGGCTACGACCAGGCGGTCGCTCGACTCGAACAGGAACGCGATGCGGCGATGCGCGACGAACGGAGGGCGGCGGCGACGGTCGGCTCCCGACGGCGCGCCGCGACGGCTCGTCTCGGTTCCGCCGTGCAGATCGGTCTGCGTGAGCTGGCCATGCCCCGCGCCGAGATCGTGGTCGAGGTGGGCGACGAGGACCCCGGCGACGACGTCACCTTCCTCCTGGCGGCCAACCCGGGCACGCCACCGCTGCCGCTCACCAAGGTCGCGTCCGGTGGCGAGTTGGCGCGCACGATGCTCGCCCTCCGGCTCGTGCTGATCGAAGCACCTGGCACACTGGTGTTCGACGAGGTCGACGCCGGGATCGGCGGCAGCGCGGCCACCGCTGTCGGCGCGGCGCTCGCCCAGCTCTCCCGGACGCATCAGGTCTTCGTCGTCACCCATCTCGCGCAGGTGGCGGCGATGGCCGATCACCAGGTGCTCGTCACCAAGCAGGTCGCGACCTACGCCGACGGCGAGCGCACCGAGGCACGGGCCACCGTGCTCGACGGCGAGCAGCGGGTCGGCGAGATCGCCCGCATGCTCTCCGGCTCGCCCGACTCGGCCGCCGCTCGTGAGCACGCGGCCGAACTGCTCGCCGCACGGGCTGCCCCGGCGTCACCGGCCGGGCCGGGCGGCGCGGGTGCGAACGCCGACGCACGAGCCCGACGAAGCCGGAAGGCGACCTGATGTCCACCTCGCGTGCCGAACTGGCCGTCACCGGTCGTGCGCGCGCCGACCGTCGAACGAAGGACCTCGTGAAGCGTCTCGAGTCCGGCGAGATCGCGGTGATCAACCACAGCGACGTCGACCTGGTGGCCGCCGACGCACTGATCGACGCCGGTGTGGTCGCCGTGGTCAACGCGGCGTCGTCGTTCACCGGTCGGTATCCCAACCTGGGGCCGCTGCAGATCGTGCGCAGCGGCGCGATCCTCCTCGACGACGTCGGAGTCGGCGTGCTCGAGCTCGTCGCCGAGGGCGGCATCGTCACGGTCGACGGCGACCGGGTGATCATCGACGGGGCGGTGGTCGCGACCGGGCACCGCCAGACCGAGGAGGAGCTGATCGCCCGCGTGGCCGAGGCTCGCTCGAACGTCGGCGAGCAACTCGAGATGTTCGCCGCCAACACGCTCGACTACCTGCGTCGCGAGCGTCATCTGGCGACGGACAATCCCGACCTGCCACCATCGACGGTGCAGTTCAAGGGCCGTCAGACGCTCGTCGTGGTGCGCGGCATCGACTTCCGGGAGGACCTCGCCGCACTGCACCGGTCGGGCTATCTCCGTGAGATGAAGCCGGTGCTGATCGGCGTCGACGGCGGTGCCGACGCATTGCTCAACATCGGGTTCACCCCGGACATCATCATCGGTGACATGGACTCGGTCAGCGAGTCGACGCTGCGGTCCGGTGCGGAACTGATCGTCCACGCCTACAGCGGCGGCCGCGCGCCTGGCGCCGATCGACTGCGCGAGATGGGGTTGCAGTACCTGTTGTTCGAGAGCCCGGGCACCAGCGAGGACATCGCGATGCTGCTGGCCTACGAACGGGGCACCGAGCTCATCGTCGCCGTGGGCACGCACAACTCGATGGAGGACTTCCTCGACAAGGGTCGCCAGGGTATGGCGTCCACGTTCCTCGTCCGGCTGAAGGTCGGGCGCGTCCTGGTCGACGCCAAGGGCGTGAACAACCTGTACCGGCCGGTGGTGAAGGGCCGGGACATCGTCCTGTTCGTCGCCGCGATGCTCTCGTCGCTCGTGCTGGTCGTGGCGGTCAGCGAGCCGGTCCGGCTGTGGTTCCGCAGCGTCTGGCTGTGGCTGCGCGCCAGGATCGGCTGGTAGCGCCACCTATCGTGGCCTGCAACCCGTGATCCATCCGTGATCCATCCAGCGTGAGAACGCACCCCGTGCCCGACAGGACGACCTCGCCGTGATCAGCCTCCGCCAACACATCTTCAGCCTGGTGGCGGTCTTCGTCGCGCTCGCGGTCGGCATCGCAGCCGGTTCGACCGTGGTTCGCGGCCCGCTCCTCGACAGCACCCGAGCCCGGCTCGAGGCGGCGGAGGAGAGCATCGAGATCGAACGGGCCGAGAACGACGAGCTCGCTGCCGAGCTCGCACAGCTCGACGACTGGGTGGTCGACGGGCCGTCGCAGCTGCTCGACGGTCGTCTGCCCGACTCGGGCGTGCTCGTCGTGGTGACCGGCGACGTCGACGACGATGTGGTGGACGGCGTCCTCCGATCGGTTCGAGCCTCGGCGGGGACGTTGCTCGGTGAGCTGCGCATCGATCCGCTGGTGATGGACCCCGAGCAGTCGCAGCGGGTTGCCGAGGTGATGGGCGTCCAGGCGAGTGAGGAGATCGTGCCGATGGAGGTGTTCGGCAGCCGGATCGCCGAGCTCGCGCCGACGGTCGCGAACGCGTTCGCCGGCAAGTCGTCGGTCGACGCCGCCGCGGTGCTTCGCGAGGCCTTCGGTGACCTGGAGGACGCCGGGCTGGTCGACCTGCTCGAGGTGAGCCCGGACGAGGTGACCGTCGACTCCGTCGAGCTGCTCGTCCTGACCGATCGCAACCTCGCGCACGATCCGGCCCCGATGCTCGGCGAGCTCATCACGGTCTCGGACCCTGCAGGTTCGGCCCTGCCGTTGCTCGTGGCAGAGGTCGGTCGCATCGGTCAGGACAACGACGCCCCCGTTCCGTCGTTCGTCGGTGCCATCCGCGATTCCGGCCGCCTGCGTGACGAGGTGAGCACCGTCGACAACGCGGAGACGATCCTGGGCTGGGTCGCCATGGTGCTCGGACTCGAGGCAGGTCGCGACGGCTCGGTGGGTCACTTCGGCTACCGCGACGGTGCAGACGGTGCCATTCCGGCACGCGGGGCGTGAGGCCGGCGTGAGCGACCCGGTGGCCCGTCCCGACGGGCTCGCGTCGGCTGACGGACGTCCGGATCCCGAGGGGGCCGACCTCGCCACACGCATGGCGCGCGACACCTTGGTGGTCACCGCGTGCACGCTGCTGTCGCGGATCACCGGCTTCATCCGGGTGCTGGTGGCGGCAGCGGTGCTCAGCAACGGCCCCTTGGGTGACACGTACCACGCAGCCAACATGATCCCGAACCTGCTGTTCGAACTCGTCGCCGGCGGCGTGCTGCAGGCCGTGCTGGTGCCCACGTTCGTGTCCGCCCGGCGCACCGACGGCGACGAGGGTCTCGGCCGCGCGACCGGCGCGGTGGCGGGCACGCTCGTCGTCGTGCTCGGCGGCATCGCCGCCGTGGTGATGTTGTCGGCGCCGTTGCTCGCCTGGGCGCTCACCGCGCTCGAGGACGATGCCGTCCTGGCCGCGGACAAGCGCTCGCTGATCACCCCGATGCTGATCGTGTTCATCCCGCAGATCGTCTTCTACGGCGTGGGGATGGTGACGACCGCCGCGCTGGCCGCACGGCGACGGTTCGCCGCAGCGGCGCTCGCCCCGGCGGTGAACAATGTCGTCGTCATCGCGTGCTATCTCGGATTCCACGCAGCCCGCGACGGCGCCCCGGCCTCGCTGCAGCTCGACGGTGTGCAGTTCGCCCTGCTCGCCGGCGGCACGACGCTGGCGGTGATCGCCTTCACCGCGATCCCTGGCATCGTCCTGTCGGCCCAAGGGGTGCGGTGGCGGATGAGGTGGGCCCCGAAGGATCCGCTGGTCATGTCGCTGCGCGGTGCGCTCGGCTGGGCGATGCTGTCGGTCGTCGGGACCCTCGTGCCGATGGGCGCAGCGATGGTGCTCGGCTCCGGTGCGGCGGGCGGCGTGGCGGTCTTCACCATCGCGTTCACGTTCTTCGTGCTGCCGCACGCGCTCCTGGCGGTGCCGGTGGCCACTGCGCTCGCGCCGCGCGTGGCCGATGCCTGGCAGCGTGGCCGTCGGCAGGAGGCCGCCGACCTGGTGGAGCGGTCGGTGTCGGTGGTGGTGCCCCTGCTCGCGTTCGCGACGGCCGGGATGATCGCGCTCGCGTTCCCGATCGCGCGGTTCGTCGCCACGCTCGGTCAGGCTGGTAGCCAGGGTGCCGCGCCGATCGCCCACGCGGTGGCGACCTTCGGGACGGGTCTCATGGGCTACGGCATCGCCGTCATCATGATCCGGGTGATGTTCGGTCTCGACGAGGTGCGTCGGGCCGCGCAGTTGGTGATCGTGTCCGCAGTGACGGGCGTCGTGGTGATGGCGGTCGCTGCCGCATGGATGGCCGAGAGCGATCGGGCCGCCGCGTTGGCGCTCGGGTACGGCATGGCACAGACGGTGTCGGCCGTGCTGCTGACCCGTCGGGTGCGGGCGACGATCGGTGCGCCACGTTGGTCGGCGATCGCTCGTCTCGTCGTCGGATCGACGGTCGCAGCAGTGGCGGCTGCCGTGGTCATGCTCGTGGTGCAGCGGCCCTTCGGTGAGGATCGGTCGGGGGCGTTGATGGCGATCGTCGCAGCCGCGACGGTCGGGGCGGTGGTGTTCGTGGCGGTGCTCGTCCCGGTCGCCGGCGTCCGACCCGGTTCCTTGTTGAAGCGGGGTGGTGGTCGTGACCGCTGAACCGGCACGGCCGCGCGGGGTGCTGCGGTCGGTCGTCGCGATCGTGGCCGTCGTGATCGTCGCCGTGCTCGTCCTGGTGGGCTTCACCGCTGGGTCGGGCCCGGCGTCGCAGCCGCTCGGCCGAACCGACACCGTGGTGATCGTCAGCGTGCCCGGCCTGCGGTGGCAGGACCTCGTCGCCACCGAGACGCCTGCGCTCGACGCGTACCTGGGCCGGGCCGGGCTGATGAGTGTGCGTGCGATCGGCCCGGAGACGTCGGTGCTCGAAGGTCATCTCACGATCGGCGCCGGCAACCGGGTGGAGGCCGACAGCGACGTCGCGGACGTGGTCGACGGCCGGTGCATCCCGGGTGTGATCGAGTCGGCGACGCGCTCGGCCGAGGACGACCTCAACGGCGCCGTGCCCGGTGCGCTCGGTGCGACCTTGCGCGCTGCGGGGGTGATGACGTCGGTGTTCGGGCCGCCGGAGGCGCTCGCCGCGTTGATGGACGTCGACGGCTGTGTCGACGAGTACGCGGCGGAGTTGCCGACAGAGGTGGGTGGCGGCGTCACCGTGCTCGCCTTCGTCGGTCTCGAACGCGTCGAGATCGCCGCCGACCGCGCTGCGCTGCTGCGCTCCATCGATGCACGTCTCGCCGAGCTCACGGTGCCCGATGGTGCGATCGAACTCCTGGTCGCTCCGTCGGCGGTGGCCGACGGGGCGGAGGTCACCGTGGTGGGCGTGCGGACGCCCGCCGGCGACCCGCCGGGTTCGCTGGTGAGTCCCACGACGCGCCGCGCCGACTACGTGACGCTGCCGGACGTGGCGCCTGCGGTCCTGGCGTCGTTCGGGCTCGAGGCGCCCGAGTCGATGAACGGCACCGAGATGCGGGCGACCGGCACCGATGATGCCGACCGGGCGTCCCAGCAGGCCCGGCTCGCCGATCTCGCCGAACGCATCGAGCTCCGCGACCGTGCGGTCGGACCCGTGAGCGTCGTGCTGGTGATGCTCACGGTGATCTGCGGGGTCGCGGCGATCGGGCGTCGGGCCCGGCTCGCGAGGATGATGGCGCCGATCGTGGTGGCGTACCCGATCGTGGCGTTCGCGTCCGGTCTCGTCGCGTATCACCAGCTGCCGCTGAACTTCTTCGTGGTGATGGTGCCGGTGCTCGCATCGGTGCTCGCCGCGGTCGCGGTGAGCGCAGCGTCGCGCGTCGGTCCGTGGGCGCCCGTCGGTGTGCTCTCCGCCGCGCTGTGGCTGGTGCTCGTCGTCGACGTGGTCACCGGGGGCCGTCTGCAGATCAACACCCCGCTGGGGTACACGCCCACGGTGGCGGGAAGGTTCCAGGGGTTCGGCAACCTGTCGTTCGGCCTCGTCGGCGCGAGCGCGGTGGTGACGGCGGTGCTCCTGCTGCACCGGCCGACGCCGCACCCGATCGGTCCCGGCGAGGCATCAGCGTCCGCCGTGCCCGTCCCGCCGACGTGGGTGGCCGCGTTCGTGGGAGCGGTCACCGCGGTGGCGGTCGCGGCGCCGGCGTTCGGTAGCGACGTCGGCGGCACCCTCGCGATCGTGCCGACCTTCGTCGTGATCGTGACGATGATCGCCGGTCGACGTGTCGGCTGGAAGCCACTCGTCGCCGTCGGTGCGGGTTCGGTGGTGCTCGTGACCGCGTTGGCGGCGCTCGACATGGCCCGGCCCGCCTCGTCGCGCACCCACCTCGGCCGCTTCCTCGACGAGTTGCTGAACGGCGACGGCGGCCTGGTGATCCGGCGGAAGATGCGCGGCAACCTGGCGATCCTGACGTCGAGTTTCTGGTCGTTCGTGCTCGTCGGCGTGGTCGTGCTCGCGGCCGTGATCGCATGGCGTCGTCGATCATCGGTTCTCCCGGCGCTGCAGGCACGGCCGGCGCTGCGTGTGTTCCTGGCAGGATTCGGGATCGTGGCGTTCCTCGGCTTCGCGCTCAACGACAGCGGCCTCGCCGTGCCGGCGATCATGCTCGCCGTGGCCGTGCCGTGGGTCGTGGCGTCGGTGGTGCCGGTCGTGAAACGGGCCGGGCGATGAGCGCGCTGCTCGCGTTCCTGGC
>JBILUM010000461.1:0-3255 GCA_044370995.1 Ilumatobacteraceae bacterium
GCGGGCGTCGCGCCGCGACAGGCCGAGGTGGTGGGCGACCGTCTCGGCCAGTTGGGTGCCGACGGTCGTCGTCGGGTTCAGCGAGCTCGACGGATCCTGCGCGACGTACCCGATGCGACGGCCGCGCACATGGCCGTCGCGCACCTGGCGAACGTCCATGAGATCGATCTCGTCACCGGTGCCGGCCAGCACCGCGCGCCGGGCCGTCACGTCGGCCCCGGCGCCCGGCAACAGTCCGAGGAGCGCCAGCATCGAGACGGACTTGCCGCTGCCGCTCTCACCGACGACGGCGAGGGTCTCGCCTCGCCGCAGCTCGACGTCGACGCCCTGCACCGCGTGCACGGCACCCTCCGTGGAACGGAATCGGACGCGCAGATCACGCACGTCCAGGAGCAGGTCGGTCGGGCCGGTCATCGCCGCACCCGCCTGGTGCGGGGATCGAGCGCATCCCGGAACCAGTCGCCGAGCAGGTTGAGCCCGAGTCCCGCCACGATGATCGCCACGCCGGGGGCGATCGAGATCCAGGGGTACACCTCCAACGAATCGCGCCCTGCGCTGATCATGTTCCCCCAGCTCGGTGTGCTCGGCGGGACCGACAGACCCAGGAAGCTGAGCCCGGCCTCGTACAGGATCATCGACGACATCTCGAACGTCGCGAGCGTGCCGAGCGGCCCGATCAGGTTCGGGACCAGGTGCGACCAGAGGATCCGACGACGCGGCACACCGACCGCGCGTGCAGCTTCCACGAAGGTGCTGTCACGGAGCTTCAGCACCTCACCTCGCGTGACCCTCAGGAACACCGGCACGTCGGTGATCCCGAAGATGAGGATCACGTTGAACAGACTGTTGCCGACCACGGCGGCGATCACGACCACCAGCAGCGTGTACGGGATGCTCAGCACCAGGTCGTTGGCGGACACGATGAACCGATCGAAGCGCCCACCGAAGTACCCGGCGATCAGCCCGAACACGAGACCGAGCGTGAGGGCGATGGCCACGCCGCCGATGGCCACGGCGAGCGACACGCGAGCGCCGTACACGATGCGGCTCAGCACGTCGCGCCCGAGCGAGTCCGTGCCGAGCACGTACGTCCAACTCCCCTCGGACGACCACACCGGCGGCGTGTTCGCCGCGCGTACGTTCTGCGCGAGCGGATCGTGCGGTGCGACCAGCGGCGCCAGCACGGCCATCACCAGCAGCACGACGAACACGACCGCGCCGAAGGTGCCCCCCGGCGAGCGGAGCAGCGCCCGCACGGCGCCCCTCGTGGACGAAGGTGCGCCGACGACGTCGTCACCGTCGCCCGCACCCTCGCCGGGAGGGAGCTCGATCGACGGAGCGCTCATCGCGACGCTCCCAACCGGATCCTCGGGTCGGCGAGCGTGTACAGGACATCGGCCAGCACCGAGAACACGATCGTGATCAGCCCACCGAGGAACGCGAGTCCCTGCACGAGCGGGATGTCGCGGTTGCTCACCGCCTCGGCGAGGAGGCCGCCGGCGCCGGGCCAGGCGAACACGTTCTCGATGTACAGCGAGCCGCTGATGAGCGCTCCCACCTGGAGCGAGAGCACGCTGATCAGCGGGATCATCGCGTTCTTCAACACGTAGCGCCGATACACGACGCTGGTCGGCATCCCCTTGCTCCGCGCGATGCGCACGTAGTCCTCGCCCGCGACTTCCAGCACCGCCGAGCGCGTGAAGCGGAGGAGCTGTGCCATCGGGAACAGGGCGAGCGCCACCGCAGGGAGCACGATCGACTCGTCGGGGATCGCGATGCCTGCGACGGTGAAGGTGCTCCGGCCGAACGGCGGGAACCACTGGAGGTTCACGGCGAACACGAGGATCAGCACGAGCGACAGCCAGAAGTCGGGGATGGTCTGGCCGAGCAGCGCGAACCCGCGAACGGTGCCGTCGGTCCGGCTCCCAGCGCGCATTCCCGCGAGCACGCCCAACGGGATGCCGAGACCGACCGCGATGATCAACGCCGCGATCCCCAGCTCGATCGTGGCCGGCATCCGTTCGAGCGCCACCTCCCGAACGGGCTGCTTGTAGCGGATCGAAGTTCCGAAGTCGAGCCGCACGGCATCGACCACGAACTCGCCGAACTGGGCCAGCACCGGGCGATCGAGCCCGTAGGCGACACGGATCTCCTGGATCTGTTCCGGCGTGGCGTCCCTCGGCGCGAGCAGGTTGACCGGATCGCCGGAGAGGCGCACCAGCACGAACACCAGCACCATCAGCCCGATCACCATCAACCCCGCCTGCGCGAGGCGACCGAGGACGTATCTGGCCATCAACGCGACGACGATCCGATGATCAGCCCTCGACTCCTACGGCCCACAACCAGAAGTCCTCCGCGTTGCGCGGCCGGTAGTTCACGACGCGAGCGGTGGTGGCCTCGATGGTCACCGGCTCGTAGAGGTAGATGAACGGCGGGTCGTCGTGCAGTCGACGGTGCAGCTCGGTGAACACCGAGGCCCGCGCCTCGTCGTCGAGCGTGGTGCGCACCGATGCGAGCAGCTCGTCGATCGCCGGATCGGCCCACGCGGAGAAGCTCGCCGCCTCGCCGCCGAGCGCTCCGAAGATGCGGTCGTAGGCGCTCGCCTCGTTGCTGTTGGCCGACCAGCTGTCGCCGAACAGCGGCGGCAGTTGCTTCTCCGCCTGCAGATCCCAGAAGGCCCCGGACTCCATCACGTCGAGCTCGACGGAGATCCCGACCTCGCCGAGCTGAGCGGCCACCGCCTCACACACCTCGACGAAGTTCGTGTAGGCATCGGACGGGCAGCTCATGGCGATCTCGAAACCGTCGGCGTAGCCCGCCTCGTCCAGCAGCTGTCGGGCCGTGTCGGGGTCGTACGGGTACGGGGTGATCGACGGGTCGTATCCCACGTCGCCCTCGGTGAGCAGTGCCGACGACGGGTTCCCCTTGCCCTCGAACAGGGCGTCGACGATCGCTTCCTTGTCGATCGCGTAGTTCATCGCCTGGCGCACCTTCACGTCCTCGGTCGGTTGACCGACACCCGAGGTGAGGTTGTTGAACGCGATGTAGTACACCCGGTTGTTGGCGTACTCGACGAGGTTCACGCCATCGGCGCCGTCGAGCGACACCGCGTCCGTGGGGCTCAGGCGCTGCACGATGTCGACGTCGCCCGTGCGCACGGCGGCGGCCCGCGTCGACGACTCGAGGATCGGACGGAACACGACGCGGTCGAGCTTCGGGAAGCCCTCACGCCAGTACCCGTCGAACTTCTCG
>JBILUM010000022.1:0-11822 GCA_044370995.1 Ilumatobacteraceae bacterium
CGCCGCCCGTCGGCGTGCCGACGACCACACGGAGCCGATCGCCGAAGTGGGCGATCTCGTCGGGGCCGACGTTCAGTTGACAGTTGCCGAACCGGTCGACCCACAGCACCTCGCACAGGATCGTGTCGCCCTCGTCGCGCGGCAGCGGCACCACACCGGGGAGCAGCAGTTCGGCCTCGATCGACTCGCCGAGTTCGGCCAGGTCGACGCCGTTGCAGAGGTGGGCGGCGACCGAGGCGAACACGTCGCGGCCGGCGAAGGTGACGCCGGGGGCCTCGAGGTGGAAGTCGGGGTTGGTGAGCACCACGCAGCGTTCGGCACCGCCGGCCATCGCCACGGCGGGGGCGAGGAGTCCGTTGTCGGGCCCGACGAGCACGCCGGCCCCGTCGGCCACCTCGATCGCCACCGCACGGCGGCCGGTGCCGACGCCGGGGTCGACGACGGCGAGCACGACACCGTCGGGCACGTAGGAGATGGCACGAGCGAGGGCCAGGCTGCCGGCGCGCACGTCGAAGGGCGGGATCTCGTGGGTGAGGTCGATCACGCGGGCGTGCGGCGCCAGGTCGCGCATGACGGCCTTCACCACGCCGACGCACTCGTCGCGCGTGCCGAAGTCGGAGAGGAACGAGACGG
Organism: Ilumatobacteraceae bacterium; assembly: GCA_044370995.1. Classification (GTDB taxonomy): domain Bacteria; phylum Actinomycetota; class Acidimicrobiia; order Acidimicrobiales; family Ilumatobacteraceae; genus VFMC01. The sequence continues at coordinate 634 of JBILUM010000022.1, forward strand.
TCTCGTGGCGGCGGCCCATCCGGCGCACGCTACCGGTCGCACCGGGTCGTGCTCGGTGGCGTGCTCCGGCGCCGGGGCGTGCGTCACCGGCCGGACACTCGGGGCGAAAAATCGAACGGGCCGGTGCCAACCCCCCGATGGCACCAGCCCGTCCTGCGCTGCCCTTGCGGGGCGCGACTCCGGTTGACGAATCAGCCGGTGGTCGTGACGACCGTCAGGAACTGTAGGCGCGCGGTTGCAACGAGAAAAGAGTCACGTCAGAAAATCTTCGAAATTCTCTTCGGGAAATGACAACCATGTGATTCGGCGCGATCCCCGAGTCGAGCACGACCGTGGGTCAGCCCAGGTCACGGCTGCGCTGCGCGGCGGCCATCACGGCCTCCAGGAACGCGGCCCGCACACCGCCCGCCTCCAGCTGGCGGAGGCCCGCCGCCGTGGTGCCACCCGGCGAGGTGACCATCGCCCGCAGCGCGGCCGGATCGCCTCGATCGGCCAGCAGCGCAGCCGAGCCGACGAACAACTGCGTGACCAGCGCCTCGGCGATCGGGCGGGCGAGGCCCGCGAGCACACCCGCATCGATGAGCGACTCGGCCACGAGGAACAGGTACGCCGGACCCGAACCGGCCAGGCCGGTGACCGCGTCGAGCTGGTACTCGGGCACTCGCACCACGGAGCCGACCGCACCGAGGATGCTCTCGGCCCAGGCCAGATCGTCCTCGGCCGCCGCCGTGCCGCCGGCGATGGCCGCTGCGCCCTCGCCCACCAGCGCCGGCGTGTTCGGCATCGCCCGCACCACCGCGACCGGTTCCGTCGTCGCTGCCGACGCGGCAGCCTCGAGCGTCGCGATCGACACCCCGGCAGCGATGCTCAGCACGCGGCGCGCCCCGGCGGTGACCGCAGCGGTGACCGCAGCAGCGACGTCGTTCGGCTTCACCGCGATGACCGCACCATCGGCCGGCGCGTCCTCGACGAGCGCTCGGACGGCGACACCAGGGAAGAGCCCCTCGAGCACCGCCCGGCGCGGGGCGAGCACCTCCACCACGGCGAGCTGCTCGGGCGGGGCCCACCCGCCGGCGATCATGCCACCGAGCAGGGCGGCCCCCATGTTGCCGCCGCCGACGAGGACCACCCGAGCTGTCATGCCGCGAGCCTACGAGCACCGACATCCACCGATCGCGACCCGTTCCGGATCGGGCGATGTCGGTTCGACCACTGCGCCCTCGGTGACGGGGGGTCGGCCCGACGGGCGAGCAGGTGAGCGGCACGGCGTTCCCCGATCGTGCCGCTCACCTGCGCACCCCCACAGAGGACAGCGACGGGCGGCGATCGGAAAACGGATGACTCGGATGACTCGGATGACTCGGATGCGACGAGAGGTCCGCCAGCCGCAGCGACGAGGTCAGGACTCGTCGGCGAAGTGGCTGGCGTAGCCGAGCCGGATCAACGACGGGAAGGCCTGCTCGACCGTCGCGTACATCGAGCCGACCACCCGGTCGAGCTCGGCCTCGGACAACGCGACGAGCGGCAGCTCGCCGCGGAGGAACAGGGCGTCCTCGATCCCGATCGCGAAGTGCACACCGACGAGCTTCTCGTTGCGGCGCAGCGCCTGCTCGTACACCAGCGCTGCGTTCTCCAACGGCGCCGGCATCACGTACGCCTCGTAGCGCAGGGTGCGCTGGCCGAGGGTGAACCACAGGGTGATGTACTCCTTGGCCTCACCGTGCATGCGCACGTACCAGCGCAGCTCGTCACCGTCGCCACGGTCGACCGCGGCGATCGCCTGGTTGTCGGCCCGGAACCCGGCGAACCACTCGTCGATCCGCCGTTCGAGCAGCGCGAGCTGGTCGTCGCCGAAGACGTCCGTCATCCGCAGGCCACCAGCTCGCGGATCGTGAGGTCGGCGTACACGCGTCGCAACCTGGCGGCGGCGAGGCCCCAGGTGTACCGGAGCGAACGCTCGTAGCCCCGCCGGCCGAGCCGGGCGGCCAGTGTCGGGTCGTCGAGCAGTGCGTCGAGATAGCCGGCGAACTCGACAGGGTCGCGGTCGGGCACGAGGAAGCCGGACTCGCCGTGGTCGACGAGGGTGAGCAGGCCACCCACCGCGCTCGCCACCACCGGCACGCCGCAGGCCGAGGCCTCGAGGGCGACGAGTCCGAAGCTCTCGCTGCGGCTCGGCACCACGACGGCATCGGCGGCGCGGTAGTAGGTGGAGAGGATGTGATGCGGCTGGGGTGGGACGAAACGCACCCGGTCGCGCACGCCGAGCTCGTCGATGAGCGCGTGGAGACGGTGCACCTCGTCGTCGCCCTCCTGTCCGCTCGCACCGCCGACGACGAGCAGCATCGCGTCACGTCGGGCCATCGCTGCCAGCGCACGCACCGCCACGTCGGGCCCCTTGAGCGGCTGGATGCGTCCGACGAACAGTACGACCGGGACGTCGTCCGGCAGTTCGAGCGCACGACGGGCACCGGCCCGCTCGCCCGGCGCGAAGAAGGCGTGCTCGACCGCGGGCGCGATCACCTCGATGCGACCCCGCGGGTCGCCGTAGAGGCGGCGGAACTGCCGCTCCTCCTCGTCGCAGTTGACACAGATGACGTCCGCGCAGCCGATGATCTCGGTCTCGGCCCGCTCGCGCCACGGCGACTCGAGATCGCCGCCCTCGGCCTTCACCCGGGCGAGTGTGTGGAACGTGGTGGCGAACGGCAGGTCGCGCTCGTGCTTGAGCCGATGCGCCACGAGGCCGCTCAGGAAGTAGTTCGCGTGCAGCACGTCGGCTGGGAACTCGCCGTCGAGGTGACGGCGCACACCGTCGGTGAACTCGTCGATCACGCTCGGCAGATCCTCCTTGCGGAGGTCGTACGGGCCGGCGTGCACGTGCACGACCCGGTGACCCGGTTCGATCTGCACCACCTCGGGCAGACCGGGACGGTCGGCGCGGGTGTAGGTGGTGCAGTCGTTGCCGCCCTGGGCGAGCGACGACACGAGTTCGCGCACGTAGACGTTCATGCCACCACTGTCCCCCGACCCCGGCTGTGCCAGGGGGGAGGTGTGGAGTGAGATGACGGCCACGCGTTGCACGGAGAAGGGAAACCCTAGCGACCTCGTCACCATTCCCTGTCAGGCCCGGTCCGAGACCCCAGCCACGGCTCCGGGGGCGCTGGGATCATCCGCCGGCGGTGGGTCACTCGGCGTCGCGGGTGCTCGCGACGAAGCTCTCGTACACGTTGAGCAGCGCGTGCCGCTGTTCGGGCGTGAGCTTCGGGTCGCGGGCGATGGCATCGCGGACGGCGTTGTCGCCGCTGTCGGCGTCGTCGCTCAGGAAGCCGGCGCGCACGTACAGCGTCTCGGCGCTGATCTGGAGCGCCTTGGCGATCTGCTGGAGGATCTCGGCGCTGGGCTTGCGCAGCCCCCGCTCGATCTGCGACAGGTAGGGATTGCTCACCCCGGCCAGGTCGGCGAGGCGGCGCACGCTCATGCGGGCGGTCTCGCGCTGGGACTTGATGAACTCGCCGACGTCGGCGATCCGCTTGTCGAGGTCGTCGAGGGGCGAGTGGATCGGCGGCATGGAGGGCACGTGCGGGACCTTCTGCAACTGCTGCAACTGCTGCGCGGGCCGATCGATCACTCGGCGGCGAGCAGCCCTTCGATGTCGGCCTCGCCCTCCCGGTACCGACGCACCAGCTCGGCGCTGAGTGCATCGATGCGGGTGAACAGTTCCTTGCGCTCCTTCGAGCGGCTCTGCTCGAAGATCCGCAACTCGCTGCGCAGCGCGATCAGCTCGTCGTCGTCGAGCGAGGGCAGGTCGCTGCCGCCGTGCTCGTTCCACATGTCCTCGAGCTGGAGGGCGAGCGGATGATCGCTCGCGTCCTCGGCGGGACGGGGCGGACGGGCCGGGCCGCCGGTGAGGTGGCTGCCGAGGATGACCGGCAGCTCGCTCGTGATGACGGCGGGGTCGGCGTGCCGGTCGCGGCGACGGATCTCGGCGGCGAGCAGGTCGAGACGGGCCTGGGCCAGACGGCGGACGTAGGACACGGCGTCGTCGTCGTGCTGCAAGGACGCCCGCAGGGACCGCAGCTCGTCGAGCGGCAGCAGGGTCGGGTCGAGATCGGTCACTGGCATCCTCCACTCACGGGCGGCAGCACCGCCACTTCGTCCGTCGGCGCGACGGCCGCGGACCGATCGGCCGCATCGCCGTTCACCCAGACACGACAGGTACCGAGCACCTGGGCGAACGCGGCACCATAGCGGTCGACGGCGAGGTCGAGGACCTCGCCGACCGTGGTCCCGTCGACCACGTCCGAGCCCGTTCCGGCGGCCTCACGGGCCGACGCGAACAACCGGAGCACTGCCATCTGCCCGATCGTACCCGTGCGGCGCGCGGATACCCTCGATGGGCATGGGGTCGCAGGCATCTCCTCAGGACCGTCGTGGCGACCTCGGTGGCGACCTCGGTGGCGACCTCGGTGGCGACCTCGGTGGCGACCTCGGCGTCGAGCGGGGCACGGCCCGGCCGGACCGCCCGTTCGTGTCCCCCGGGCAACGACCCGAGCGACCGTCCGACCCGGCGTCGGGTGGTACCACCCGGCTGCTGGTCGTGCGCCACGGCGAGAGCGAGTGGAACGCCTCGGGTCGGTGGCAGGGACACGCGGACGTGGCGCTCACCCGTCGGGGTGAGCTGCAGGCGGCGGAGGCGTCGGAGGTACTGGGCCAGTTCGACGCCATCTGGTCGAGCGACCTGGCCCGGGCGCACCGCACCGCGCAGATCATCGCCGAGCTCCTCGGCGTCGGCCCGGTGCACACCGACGAGCGGTTGCGCGAGACCGACGTCGGCCCGTGGGAGGGCCTCACCCGCGACGAGGTCGAGGCCGGGTGGCCGGGCCATCTCGACGTGCGCCGCCGACCGGAGGGGTTCGAACCGTACGAGGAGTCCGCGGCGCGGCTGCTCGCCGCGCTCGTCGACATCGCGCGCCAGTACCCCGGCGGCGAGGTGTTGATCGTGAGCCACGGCGGCGTCATCCGCGCGGCACAGCAGGCGATCGGCGCGAAGGTGCCGACGCTGCCCAATCTGTCGGGGTCGTGGTTCCTCGCCCGCGACGGCGTGCTGTCCCCCGGCGAGGCCGTGCACCTGCTGGCAGGGGAGCACACCGCGCACGAGGCGTTGTGAACGGCGACCAGCTCCCGTTCACGTTCGGCCCCGCCGACGCGATCCCAGACGCGACCCCTGGCGCCGATCGGCCACCGCCGGCTCCGGCGGCTGGTCCGGAACCCGCACCGGCCGATCCTCCGTTCCGGGTGGAGGTCACCCGGTCGAAGCAGCGCAAGCGTTCGGTGGGCGCGCAGCTGGTCGGCGACACGCTGCGCGTGGCGATCCCGTCGTGGATGAGCCGCGCCGAGGAGGCGCACTGGGTGGCGGAGATGTCACGCCGGTTCGCCCGCAAGATGTCGAGCGACCGGATCGATCTCACGGCCCGCGCCGCCTCGCTGGCGAAGCGGTACGGCCTGCACCGGCCGACCGAGATCCGCTGGGCCGGCGACATGACCACCCGCTGGGGGTCGTGCACGCCCGACACCGGCACGATCCGCATCTCCGACCGCATCGCCGCCTTCCCCGACTGGGTCGTCGACTACGTGATCGTGCACGAACTCGCACACCTCCACGTCGGCGGCCACGGGCCCGACTTCTGGGAGCTCGCGCACCGCTACCCCAGGTCGGAACGGGCGATCGGCTACCTGATCGCGAAGGCCGGCGAGGGCGACGCCGACTGACGATCAACTGACGATCAACTGACGATCAACCGACGATCGACAGGTGGCACCCTGCGGTCAGGCGACGCGCGGGACGGCCGGAGCGAAGCCGCTGCGGCCGGGTCGCAGCGAACCGGCCAGCACGGAGACACCGATGAGGGTCGCCAGCATCACGACGAGCCACCCGACGATGGGCGAGCCGTCGTCGGGCGTGGGCGCCAGCGACGACGCCGCGGGCTCGGCGAGGAGCCGGGTCGTCACCGTCGGTCCACCGAGGCCTGCTGCGCCGGCCGCCCCGTCGACCGTCGGCGCCGCGGCCAGCGACGCCGGGACGAGCGCCACAGCGAGGTTCACGTCGCTGCCGGCCTCCAGCACGAACTCGGACGACCGGCCGAACACGTCGGGCGTCACCAGCCCCGTCGGCAGGTTCGACACCACGAGGCGATAGGCGACACCGGCCTCACCGGCAAAGGAGAAGCGACCCTCGTCGTCGGTGACATCGGCACCGACCGCCACGCCGACCGCGTCGACGAGCGTGACCGTGACACCGGCGACCCGGGCCTCGTCCTCGCCGACGGCACCGTCGCCGTCGAGATCGGCCCACACCACGTCGTCGATCGTGACCACCGAGGCGCCGAGGCCGTCCGACCCGTTCGCGTCGTTCACGTCGTCGGAGGACGTTGCGCCGGGGGTCGCCACCGGGACGAGCTCCACCTGGCGCGCGCCGCCGCCGACGTCGATCGGGTGGGGCGACGCGGGCGACGCGGGCGACTCGAGCTCGCTCGTCTCGCCGGGCACCATGAAGCCGGCCGGGGGCGCGACGACCGCCCAGCAGGCGGTGCCGTCGACGTCGAGCGACCACGAACCGTCGGCAGCGACCACGGTCGACACGGGGCTGCCGTAGGTGTCGTCGGAGGTGCCCCAGGCGCCGTCGTCGCCGGCGGCGGTCGAGCACACGACCACGATCACGGTGCCGGCCACACCACCCACCGAACTCGGGCCGGCGGGCGGCACCGACTCGGTGCCGGCGGTCGTCGACGGCGCCGGCACCGGAGTGGGGATGGGGAGATCGAGGGTGGGCGACGGCGCGACGACGGCGACCGTCACCGGCGTGCTGCCGGGCACGACCGGTGCGTCGACCGCCACGCCATCTCCTGCGTCTCCTGCGTCTCCTGCGTCTCCTGCGTCTCCTGCGTCGAGCACGCGGACCGTGATCGCCCCCTGCACACGGCCACCGGGGGCGGACGCCTCGGCCGTCGGCACGGCGCTGGCCATCGCACCGGCGACGGCGACGAGCGCAGCGGCACGAAGACCCATGCGGCGGGGCAGGACGGGCTGGTCGTCGAGGACGACGATCGGACGACCGCCCGCCGTGGACGGGTCGATGCCGGCACCGACGGTGCCGCCGACCGTTGCGCCGACGGGCGCACCCGCCGTCGCGCCGAGGAGATCGAGCGCCGGCTGCACCACGCAGTACTCGGTGAGCGCATCGGCGACGTACGGCTCGAGCGCCCCGAACTCCACGCCGTAGCGACGCTCACCGCTGAAGTCGACGCGGACGTTGCGCACCGTGACCGGGATGGCGGCCGAGATCACGCCGCTGGCGGTCGGCACCACGATGTCGAGGCGCTGGTGGCTGCCCACCGCCAGTTCCACGTCTCCCAGCACGCCGGCGCCGAGCGGGGTCAGGTCGACCACGAGCGCTGCTCGGTCGGCGAAGGTGCTCGGCAGCGACGAGGCGATGCGGGTGGCGCGACGCAACTGGGAGCGACGGGCGAGGATGCGCAGCGCGTCGAGACCGCCGCCCAGTGACCAGAGCGCCACGACGAGCAGCGCTGCCGTCTGGTCCACCGGCATCGCCGCGAGCGTGTGGGTGACGCGGTCGCTGAGCGCTCGCATGCCGATGACCACGCTGATCGACGCGACCGCACCGGCGGACGCGACACCGTGGTGCAGCCCGAACACACTCCCGAGCACGTGCTCGGCCGGGTCGGGGCGCCCGTCGGGTGCCATCACCCCACGCCACGAAGCACCGAGCACGCGCATCGACCACCGCACCCGGTCGCCGGGCCGGAGCTCGCCGCCCGACAGCGCCCAGAGCGAGACCGCCGCCAGCACGAACCACGGCGCCCACAGCAACGCGAAACCGAACGGTGTCGCCTCGAATGGCAGACGCCCGGCGAGCAGTGCGGCGAGCAGCAGGGCCACGATGATGCCGCGGCGCACACCGGCGAGCGGCCGGACCGCCAGTGCCGTGAGGGCGAGCCGCTGGGCGAACGAGAGCTGGTTCGGGCGCCATGCGCCGTGCTCGCCGAGCAGCAGGTGCCGAGCGGCACTGGCCTCGCAGGCGCGGACGTCCTCGACATCGGCCGGCGACACGATCGGCGCCACCGCCACGAGCGGCCGACCGCCGGGCGCGGCGATCTGCCAGCCGGCCGCGAACAGGGCCGACGTGAGATCGGCCTGCACCATCTGTGGCGACGACTCGACGAGTGACACCGAACGAATCGCCGCGGTGCGCAGCAGCGCACCCGACCCGGCGAAGGGCGCGAGCCCGCGTGCGCCGAGCGCCGGCACGAGGGCGCGGCGTTCGAACTGCTTGTCGTGGCGGCCGATGGCGCCGTGCTCGGCGGATTCGCCGTTGCTCGCCTCGACCGGTGCCTGCACGACGGCCACCGACGGCTCGTCGAACCACGGCAGCAACGACCGCAGGACGGTGGGGTGCGCGACGTCGCCCGCCTCGAGGAGGAGGATCGCCCCGGCGTCGACCGAGCTCGCCGCGAGCAGCAGCCCGTCGACGTCGTGCGGGTCGGTGGCGAGATAGCGAACGCCGTGTTCGACCGCCAGCGCGGCGATCTCGGGACGGGCGTCCACGTCGACCACCAGGACGGGGGCGATCGGCCGGGATGCGACGAGCGTGGCCCGCAGGACGGCCGGCGACTGGCCGGAGCAGCGGACGACGACGACGGTGTCGAGCGGTTCGGGAGCGCCGGCATCGTGCTCGGCGGTGCCGTTCACCACGACGGGAAGGGGCGCTGCGATCTCCGGCCGGCGCCACAGTGCCCAGCTGGTGGCGGACACGGCCACCACTCCAGCAGCCTCGACCGCCAGCGTGGGCAGGCCCAACCACCACGGTGCACCGCCGAGCGTGCTCGTGACGCGCCAGCCCAGGTAGGCGACACCGAACGACACCGCGAGCACAGCGGCGACCCTGCCGATGATCGTCTCGCCTGTCCTCATGCCACCACCACTCACCTGCTGCCGCGTGTCTGCCGCCCGGTCACCGGGCACGTCAAGGATTCGGCACTCCAGGCGCGTGACTTGAGCGGTTGTTGCCACTCGGCGGGCGATGGACCGGTCGGGCGGACGGCGGCGTCGAGCTGCGAGGAACCGCCGTGGGGGACCGGCTCGCCACCGCCGCTATCCTGCCGTCCTCGTGGGTACCGCAAAGCGCGAACGTCAGAAGGCCAACCGTCAGGCACGTCTCGAGGAGCTGGCCAAGCAGGCTCGCAAGGAGAAGACGAAGAAGCGGGGCCTCACCATCGGCGTGGTCGTCGTCGGCGGTGTCCTGCTGCTGTTCGGCCTCGCCTGGTTGGTCGGGGGCGACGAGGACGAGACGTCCACGCCCGCCGTCACCACGGTCGATCCGACCGCCTCCACCGTTGCGTCGGCGTCCACCGCGCCGCTCGACACCGCAGACCTCCCGGCGTCCACCGACGCGACCGCCACCACCGAAGCGGCGGCATCGACGACGGCGGCCCCCACCACCACCGTCGCGTTCGAGTTCGGCGAGGGCGACTGCCCCGAGGAGGACGGTTCGAGCGACCTGCCCGACTCCTTCGACGGCCCCCCGGCCCTGTGCATCGATCCCTCGAAGACCTACACCGCCGAGGTCACGACCAACAAGGGTGCGTTCACCATGGAGCTGAACACCGAGGGAGCGCCGGGCAACGTCAACAACTTCGTGACCCTCGCCCGCTGGGGCTACTACGACGGCACGGGCTGCCACCGCATCATCGCCGACTTCGTCGTGCAGTGCGGCCGACCCGGCGAGGACGAGACGGCCCCCGGCTACACGGTGGCCGACGAACTCCCCGGCGCCGGCGAGTACGCGGAGGGTGTCGTCGCGATGGCGAACACCGGCGCCCCCAACACCGGCGGCGGCCAGTGGTTCATCATCACCGGCCCCAACGGTGCGTCGCTCCCGCCGCAGTACACCATCCTCGGCACGGTCACGAAGGGCCTCGACACCACGGTGCAGGCCCTCGCGAACCTGGCCGATCCCACGGCCGAGAACGGCGTCCCGCCGCTCGTGCCGGTCGACATCACCTCCGTCACCATCACCCAGAGCTGATCACCGAGCCCCCCGGGCAGGTCGATCAGGGCAGCTCGATCAGCGCAGCCCGATCAGGGCAGCTCGATCAGCGCAGCCCGATCAGGGCAGCTCGATCAGGCCGCTTCGATCAGGGCAGCTCGCCGCGGAGATCGACGTCGCCGACGGTCTCCCACCCGGCCGACCGGCGCACCAGCGCGGCACCCGTCGGGATGCACGCCACCGGCGTGTCGGCCATGCCGAGCGTGCGATGCAGCCGCTCCGGCGACCACTCCTCGACCCCGCCCACGACGGCGAGGCCTGGCACGAGGCCCAGCCCGAGCGTGAACGCACCACCGCGCGGGTCGACCATCGGGTCGCACAGGCCGCTCGCGCTCGCGCCGACGCCGACCACGAGTCCACCGCCGGCGAGCACGTCGAGCAGCGCCGCCCACACCGGCGTGTCCTTCAACACCGATCGCAGATGCAAGGGCTGGTCGCCCACCAGGTAGACCGCCCGGGCCGAACGCACCACCGCGGCCGTCGCCTCCTCCATCGCCTCGCCGCGCCGCAGCACCATCACGGCCTCGAGCTCGAGACCGGGCACCTGCAGCCGCTGCGACCACTCGAGCGATGCGGCCACCAGGCGCTCCGGGTGCTCGAAGGCATCGGCCGTGGGCAGGACGACGACCTTGCCGCCGCCGGCGCCCAGCGCCTCGGTGAGCAGCCGTGCGTCGAGGTCGTCGTTGGCGAGGAAGGGGCCGCCGCCCTGGAGTGCGATCGTCCCGCTGGTGCCGGTGGTCATGCCGGGGAGCGTAGGCGCTGCCCGGTGGGCCGGCCGCGACGGGCCGGCCGCTGCGGCGCTCATGGCTTCTCAGGGCTTCTTCAGGGCTCGGCGAGGAAGGCGGCGGCGAGAGCGTCGATCGACGCCGGGGGCACACCGATCGAGCGGACGAACTCGTCGATCGACCCGTGGGCCGCTTCGACCTCGGCCAGCACCTCGCCCAACGCCTCGGGCAGGGCCGCGAGGAAGGCCGAGGGCGTGTCGGCCATGCTCTCGGCGAGCTCGGGGTACTCGCGCACCGCCCAGGCGCGCATCCGCTCCATCGCGCCCGCCGTGAGGCCGTAGTCG
>JBILUM010000634.1:0-3246 GCA_044370995.1 Ilumatobacteraceae bacterium
CGATGATCACCAGCGTCGACGATGCCATCGGTGAACTGATGGCGCGGTTGGCCGAGGCGGGTCTGGAGAAAAACACGCTAGTTGTCTTTTTCAGCGACAATGGCGCGCCAGCCTACAGCTCGGTGGGTGTCACGCCGATCAAGGTGGGCGAGAATGCTTCGAGCAACAGGCCTTTATCCGGCTGCAAGGGCAACCTGCTGGAGGGCGGTATCCGCGTCCCCTTCCTCATGAGTTGGCCCGGGCGTTTGCCCTCGGACATCAGGGTGTCTTGGCCAGTTTCCGTGCTCGATCTCACGCCCACATTCCTCGCCGCGGCCGACGCACCACCGATGAAAGACGCGGACGGTGTCGACTTGCTGCCGTATTTGGAGCCGTCCGTCTCGGCGACCGGTCCCGATCGTGCGCTCTTCTGGAGGTTCCACACCCAGTGGTGCCTGCAGGGAGCGGTGCGGCGCGGACCATGGAAATTGGTTTCCGCCGGCCCGGATCCGGGTCCGGGGTTCGACTTTCCGCCGGGTACCCTGGGCTCCGGTGAAACCGGGCTGTTCAACATCGTCGAGGATCCGTCCGAGAAGAAGAATCTGATCAAGGAGAAGTCGGACATCGCGGAGTCGCTGCAAAAGGAATTCGCCGCGTGGAATGCCACGTTGGTCGATCCTAAGTGGGTGACTTTGCACCAGCCCTTAAACAATAACTGATTGCGTGGCGGTTGGCAGTAATGTGCTGCCGATTGGCAGGATCCTCCGCGCCGTTCTCAGAGCTCGTCTCTATCATGAATCAGTGATCACAGACGAGCTCACGGTGTCCGGCGCCGCTTCGCCGCCGACCATCAGCGCCTTTTATTTTCCCAACTACCACGCCGATGGGCGCAACGAGGCGAAATACGGCCGTGGTTGGACCGAGTGGGAGTTGCTCAAGCGCGGCGTGCCGCGTTATCCCGGTCACCGCCAGCCGTTCGTGCCTGCGTGGGGCTACGAGGACGAGGCTGATCCGGAAGTCATGCAGCGCAAAATCACCGCGGCTACCAGCCACGGCATCGGCAATTTCCTCTTCGATTGGTATCACTACGAAGACGGCCCGTTCCTGTCCCGGGCGCTCGACGAGGGATTCCTCGGCGCACCCAATCCGGAGGGCATGACCTTCGCCCTCATGTGGGCCAACCACGACTGGCTGGATATTTTTCCGCAAAAAGCGGGGCGCGCGCCCGATCTCCATTACCCCGGCAAAGTCAGCCCGGAAGCCTTCGACCGTATCACGGGCCACATTATTGCCGACTATTTCACGCGGGAGAACTATTTCCGCATGGGCGGGCTGCCGTTCTTTTCCATCTACCATGTCGACACCTTGACCGAGTCGTTCGGCGGGACGCGTGAACTTTCGCGGGCGCTGGAACGTCTGCGGCGCCGCGCCGAACAAGCCGGGTTGCCCGGCGTTCATCTCAACGCCATCGGCTGGTCCCTCGGTTCGTTGCAGGGTGAACTGCCGCGCACGCTTCCGTTCCATCACGCCGCCGAATTGGGCTTCGACAGCGCGACGTCCTACGTCTGGGTGCACCATGTCGATGTGCAGCAGGCGGACAAGGCCCGCTACGACACCATGGCGGACCTTTATTTTTCCATGTACGAGGAAGCGCGCGATACCTGCCCGATTCCCGTGTTCCCCAACGTCACGGTGGGATGGGATCCGAGTCCACGCACCGATCCGGACGGACCTTGGGCGCCTGCGGTTTATCCCTACAGCCGGGTATTGGAAGGCAACACGCCGGAAGCCTTCGGTCGGGCGATGCGCCGTGCCATCGATCTGGTGGCCCCGCTGGGCGGCGAGACCATGGTGACGATCAATGCGTGGAATGAGTGGACCGAGGGAAGTTACCTCGAACCCGACACGGTGCACGGCATGGCCTACCTCGAAGCGGTCCGCGAAAGCACCGTTCTTACCGGAAGCGAAACCGCTCTTTGCGATCCGCGATAACGCGCCCGACCATCGTCCTGCGTGGCCGGAATCAGGCTTGCATCTGGCTCAGGAAATCAGCTGGCGAGATCGCTGGCACCGGAGAGTTCGCGAAGTCTTGCGTGTTGCGGGTTATGATGAGCGATGAAGCTGAGGTCTTGGCCACCATGGCAACGGCCGCATCTTCAAAATCCGCCATCGGAAGTCCGCGTGCCTCCTGCCACGCCTTGCGATCGAGGTTGCCGAGTTGGAATGCGGCCAAGACGCGATCCATGGCCGCCTCGGCATCCGGTTTGGAGGCGTGCTTCCGCGCGAGATAATAAAGTGTGGTCAGACCGTGTGCGGGAAAGACTCCCGCCACTTTCCCGGCTGTCACCATGCCGACCACCGCAGCGGATGCCGGATAGTGAGGTTCGCGCTTTTGGAAGACGTCCAACAGGACGTTGATATCCACGGTGATTGTCACCGGTGCTTCTTGTCGAGTTGCTCGCGGTGGGCCTCGCCGGCATCGACCGCGGGGGAAACGATGCCGGTGGCGGCCTTGACCGGGGCCTCAACCGGTAGCTCGAGGTGGCGCCGCAGGTTGTGTGCGTGCCGTGCGAGGAAGGCTTCCGCCGAAGTCCCCTGCGCATCCGAGTAGGCGCGGAGAAAAGCGAGATCCTCCTCAGGCATGGGAATGGTTATCGTGGACACTCGGGAAACTTACTGCATGGTCACCGATCTGCCAAGTCAGCGGGGGCGGAGGGGCGTCCGACATGCCCTTCCACCGGCCAGGTTGTGGCAAGTTTCTCTCCCCAGATCTCGCGTGCTCCCTTGCTTCAACGGCGGTTGCATGGCACGATAATGCTAACGATTGGCCTCCCTCGCATGGCGAGCGGCGGCCACCAAGGCTTACAAACTCCCGATGCAAGTCTCCTCCCGACGCCGGCCGTCTCGCGCCCTCGTGGCGCGGCGTTCCGTCAGGCAACCACGCTCGGCTAAATCCGCCCGAGCGGAGCGCTCGTCGCGTCCGGAAGACTCCGCGTCCTCCTTTCCTTTGCAGGTCTCGCCGGTTCTCCCGAAGTCCGCGATCGACCGGCGGCACGCGCGCATCATCCTCATCACCGCGGGGACCGGTTCATGCGAGACGGGTCGCCGGTCGTTCGAGGTCTCGATGGGGCACATCATCATCGTTTCGCCCGGATATTCCGTCCGCCTCGTCCGCCCGGAAAACCTGCAGATGCGCGTGCTCACTTTGGACGCCCAGTTTTTGCGGACGGCGGCCCGCGGATGGAACATCGCCCGTCATGCGGGTTT
>JBILUM010000463.1:0-3237 GCA_044370995.1 Ilumatobacteraceae bacterium
CGGGTGAGGAACCCTCGAGCGAGCGGGCTCCAGGGGATGACGCCCACGCCCTGGTCGACGCACAGCGGCAGCATCTCCCGCTCCTCTTCGCGGTAGACGAGGTTGTAGTGGTTCTGCATCGTGACGAACTTCGTCCACCCGTTCGACTCGGCGACGTGCTGGGCCTTGGCGAACTGCCAGGCGAACATCGACGACGCCCCGATGTGGAGGGCCTTGCCGGCCTTCACCACGTCGTGCAGCGCCTCCATCGTCTCCTCGATCGGCACCCGGCGGTCCCACCGATGGATCTGGTAGAGGTCGACGTAGTCGGTGCCGAGGCGGCGCAGGCTGGCGTCGATCTCGAACATGATCTCCTTGCGCGACAGGCCACCGCCGTTCGGGCCTTGACGCATCGTGCCGTGCACCTTGGTGGCGAGCACGATCTCCTCGCGCTTCGCCATGTCGGCGAGCGCGCGCCCCACGTACTCCTCGCTCGTGCCGTCGGAGTACACGTTGGCGGTGTCGAAGAAGTTGATGCCGGCGTCGAGTGCCTGGCGGATGAATCCGCGGCTCGTCTCCTCGTCGAGCGTCCACGCGTGCGTGCCGCGGTCGGATGCGCCGTAACTCATGCAACCGAGGCAGAGGGGGGAGACGTCGAGGCCGGTGCGACCGAGCTTGGTGTACTTCATCGACCCACTCTACGAATCGCGCCGCAGAGCGCTGGCCCCGATCAGTCGGGCGGCCGAACGGCGGGGCCCGAGGCGACCCAGACGTCGACGGTGACCGAGGCGAGCGGCGGGCGTTCGGTCGCCTGCCAGCGGATCGGTGTCATCAGGAACAGGTCGTCGGCGGTGGTGTCGTCGAGGTCGAGTCGGAACTCGAGGCGGCGGGCCGACGTGGAACTCTCGGGTGCGGTCGCCCGGCGATGTTGTCGGTCGAGCGCCTTCGAGCCGGCGGCGCCGTCGGCGGTGGGGCGCATCTCCACCAGGTGCATCGGGCCGGGGGTCACCGTCACCCAACGTCCGCCGGGTCGGAGCACGCGGGCGAACTCGTCGAGCGGGTGCGGGGCGAACACCGAGGTCACGACCGCGAGCGAGTGGTCCTGGATCGGGAGCCGGTAGGCGGAGCCGACGACGAAGGTGTCGTCGGGCAGGAGCCGGGCGGCCATCTGCACCGCTCGCTTCGACACGTCGAGCCCGTAGCGATCGGTGCCGCGAAGGTGCGACGTGTAGTAGCCCTCGCCGCAACCGACGTCGAGCACCGATCCGTCGACGTCGCCGACCGTCTCGGCCAGCGCGGTGGCGATCGGGGCGTAGCCGCCGGACGACAGGAAGCGTCGGCGAGCGGCGAGCGCGTCGGGTGTGTCACCGGGGATGGCGCCCGAGTGGAGTCGACCACCGACCAGCAGATTCAGGTGGCCGCCCTTGGCGCGGTCGAACGAGTGGCCGGTCTCGCAGGTGGCCGTCGATCGTGACAGCAGCAGCGGCAGTCCGCAGTGCGGACAGGCGAGCACCCCCGATCGGTGCGCCTCCTCCGCCATGTCCGCCATGGCGCCGACCCTAGGGGGCCGAGGTGGCGTCGACCGTCTCCGTCGCAGCGATGCCCGTCGCGTCAGGCGTCGGTCGGGTGGCGAGCCAGCAACCGCTGAGGACGAGGACGAAGCCGACGAGGATCGGCACGCTGAGGTCCTCGTCGAGGAACACCGCACCGAGCGTGACGGCCACCACCGGGTTGACGAAGGTGATGACCGTGGCGCGGGCGGCGCCGATCTCGTCGATCAGCCGGAAGAACACGACGAAGGCGAGGCCGGTGCACACCAGCGCGAGGGCGATCACCGAGGCGGTCGCGTCGAACGACGGCATCTCCGACGGCAGCGAGGCCGCGGCGATGGGGAGGTAGATCACGGTCACGATGCTGAGCGAGAGGGCGATCACCCCGAGCGACGGCACGTCCGCGAGCTTGCGGGTGATGATGAACGGCGCCGTGGCGTAGCAGACGCAGACGACGATCACGAACGCGATGCTCCACCACGGCGGGGCACCCTCGCCGGAGAGGTCGTTGCCGACGAGCAGGGTGACGCCACCGATGCCGAGCGCGATGCCGGCGAGCCGGATCGGCCGCAGCGCGCTTCGGTCGCCGAGCGCGAACGCG
Source organism: Ilumatobacteraceae bacterium (assembly GCA_044370995.1). Classification (GTDB taxonomy): domain Bacteria; phylum Actinomycetota; class Acidimicrobiia; order Acidimicrobiales; family Ilumatobacteraceae; genus VFMC01. Next base: position 2,131 of record JBILUM010000463.1, read on the forward strand.
GCCAGTGCGCCGAAGATCGGCACCGACGAGATGATGAGCGCGGCGAGGCCGGACGCGATGTGCTGCTCGGCGGTCGTGAGCAGGATCCACGGGATCGCCATCTCCAGCGCCGCGAAGGCCACGATCGGACGCCAGTGTGCGAGCGCCGGTCGGATCCCGTCCGCCCGGTTCGCCAGATACAGCAACACGACCGCTGCGAGCGAGGTGCGCCCGAACACCACGACGGCCGGCTCCAGCTCCTCGACGGCCACGCGGATGAAGAAGTACGGCACGCCCCAGATGAGCGCCATCGCCCAGAACAGCACCCACCCGCGTCGCGTCACCCGTGCATCCTGCCGGGTCGAACCCACCTGGCGCCATCGAGACTCCTGATCGAGTCGAACAGCCCCAGCGATCGTTCCGTGAGCCAAGCGCCGCGTGGCGCGGCGTTTCGCTCACGAACCATCGGTCATCGGCCCTCTTCGATTCTCCTGCGGAGCTCCGCGAGATCGACGGCCTCGATCGGCTCCGCCTCGTAGTCGTCGGCGTCGGTGGCGGTGTCGGGCAGGGGCAGGTAGTACGCCTTGCCCTGTGCGGCCCAGTCACCCACCATCTCGAAGAAGGCGGGTCCCGCGGGGTCGATGCCGCGGATGGGCATCGACCCGCGACGGATGGTGAAGTCGTGCGGCGCCAGCTCGCCCGCTCGCACGAACCAGCGTTCCGCCGCCTCGGCGCGGCCCTGTTGCGAGAGCCACCACCCGACAGCGAACGCGGCTCGCGCCTCCTGGTGGGTGTCGTCGGCGACCTTGGTGTCGATGGTGACATCACCCGGATATGCGGGCGCCTCGTCGCGGACCCAGGCGCGCAGTGCCGCGATCGGCTTGCGATTGTGGAACTTGGTGATGCTCGCGAATTGGTTCGACACGTAGTGCACGTCCTGCGGGCGGACGATGCGACCGTCCTCGTCGATCCACAGCACCGTCGGCACGTTCACCATGTTGAACAGGTCGGCGACACGGTGCTCGGTGTCGACCAGGCTCGGGTGGGTGGCACCCGCAGCCTCGATGAAGGGGCGCGGGTCGTCGAGCGAGCGGTCGATCGCGACGGTGATCACCGCGAGGCCTTCGG
>JBILUM010000462.1:0-3237 GCA_044370995.1 Ilumatobacteraceae bacterium
GACATCAGCCAGCTCGTCACGGTCGAGCTCGACGACGGCCAGACCGTGCGCGCCGCCATCGTCGACGACTTCCTCGGGTCGCAGATGGTGCGCGGCGCCGACGAACCGGTGCTCACCGCGATCGAGATCGCCGCGGAGCTCGTCGTGCTCGCCCGCGACATCGACATCGACGGCGGCGCGGTCGACAAGCACGGCGTGATCCTCGCCCTGCCCGACCTCGGGATCCCCGACGCCACGTTCGTCGCCGAACTCACACCCCTGCTGCTCAGCTCACCGTCGTTGCGACTCGTGTCGCCACGAGAGCTGGGCACCAACACCACCACGCTGCTCAACGACGGCCGGCTCGTCATGCTCACCCTGCCCGACTCGGCCGGCCCCGACCTGTCCGCCCGCATCGAGCGGCTCGACGACGTCACCGCCGACGTCCTCGCCTATGCCAGCATGCTGCCCGAGGGCGCTGCCGACATCGCCCGCTGGTCGGCGACGCTCGAGGCGCTGCCGTCGACGGCACTCACCGACGCCCAGGCCGAGGCCGCCATCGATCGACTCGGCGAGGACTTCGCTGCGTACCGCGAGGCGATCGTGGCACCCGAGCCGTTCGCGTTCACCCTCACCGGCCGCGAGAGCACGCTGCGGTTCTCCCTCGCCAACACCTCCGACCAGCCGCTCCGAGTGCGGGTGAACCTCAGCTCGCCCAAGATGCGCTTCCCCGATGGCGACCAGATCGTCACCGTCGAGGCCCAGAGCGAGACCGACGTCGGGGTCGACGTCGAAGCGCTCAGCAACGGCAAGTCGAGCGTGTTCCTCCGCATCTACGCGCCGGCCGAGAACCGCGAGGTACAGCTGGTGCCCGAGGTCGTGCTCACCGCACGCGTGAACTCCTTCGCCGGGCTCGGTCAGCTCATCACCGGAGCCGGCCTGCTGCTGGTGATCACCTGGTGGGCACACCACGCCCGGTCGAGTCGACGCAAGACGGCCGCAGCGCGCTATCAGTCGCACCATCCGACGGCGCGCCGCGAGCCATCAGGTGCCTCGGCGGCACCGGTCGCGCCGGCGGGCGAGGTCTCGCCCGATGCCGCTGCCAGTAGCCTTCCGCCCTCGTGACCACCTCGCCTGCTGGACCGCCCGTCGGATCGACCGTCCGTCTCGTCACCGACTCGGCCTGCGATCTCCCCCAGTCCGTGGTCGACGAGCTCGGCATCGAGATCGTCCCGCTCACCATCCGGATGGGTGACGAGGAGTTCGTCGACCGTCGCGACCTCACCCCGGCCGAGTTCTGGGCGCGTTGCGCCACGTCGCCGCAGCTCCCCGAGACCGCTGCGCCGGCACCCGGCCAGTTCGAGGCCGCCTACCGCAAACTCGCCGGCGAGGGCGCCACGGCGATCGTCGTGGTCTCGCTGAGCGCCGCGCTCTCGGCCACCATGCAGAGCGCCGAACTGGCCGCTCGGTCGGTCGCCGCCGACCTCCCGGTCACCGTGGTCGACAGCCGCAACTGCACCCTCGGCCTCGGCATGATCGTCGCCGACTGCGCGAGGCTCGCCCGCGACGGCGCCGATGCCGCCACCGTCGCCGCCCGGGCCCGCGACCTGGCCGAGCGCACCCGTGTGTGGGGCGCCCTCGACACGCTCGACAACCTGAAGAAGGGCGGCCGCATCGGTGGCGCCCGGGCGCTGCTGGCCTCGGCGCTCGCGATCAAGCCGATCATCGAGGTGCGCGACGGCAAGGTCGAACAGGGCGGCAAGCAGCGCACCCGCTCGAAGGCGCTCGCGTTCCTCGTCGACAAGCTGCAGTCGATCACCGCAGCGGGCGGCACGGTCGAGAACCTCGCGGTCCTCCACGCGGACTGCAGCGACGTCGACCAGTTCGTCGAGTTGCTCCGCCCGCACTACGCGGGCGAGATCGTGATCGGCGACATCGGGCCTGTCGTCGGCACCCACGCCGGCCGCGGCACGATCGGCATCGCCTTCCACGAGGGCTGACCCGCCCCCGGCCCCGCCCGCCTGGCCGATCCTGGCCGATCCTGGCCGATCCTGGCCGATTGCCGGGACCTGAGAGGTGCCCGCCACTAGCGTTCACGAGCGGACATGTCCACGACCACCAGCCCCCCGCCGCTGCCGCCGGCAGTCCTCGCCCAGCGCTATCGCCTGGAGCGTCGTCTCGCGCAAGGAGGCATGGCCGAGGTGTGGCTCGGCACCGACCTGTCGTTGTCGCGGCATGTCGCGATCAAGCTGCTCAAACCCAACCTCGCGAGCGATCCCGTCGTGGCCGAACGCTTCCGGCGCGAGGCGATCGCCGTCGCCCAACTGAACCACCCGAACATCGTCGCCGTGTACGACGCGATCGAGGACAACGGCCGCCAGGCCGTCGTGATGCAGTTGGTGAACGGCAAGAGCCTGCGCCAACTGCTCGACGAACAGAAGAAGCTGAGCCCCGAGCTCACGATCCACATCGGCTCGTGCGTGGCCGGCGCCCTCGACGCCGCCCACCAGGCGGGCATGGTGCACCGCGACGTCAAGCCCGGCAACATCCTCATCACCCCTGACGGCAGGGTCTTGCTCACCGACTTCGGCATCGCCAAGGGGCTCGAGCCCACCGGCGACGACCTCACCAACGACAACATCATGATGGGCACGGCGAAGTACCTGTCACCCGAACAGGTCCGCGGCAAACGTCTCGACGGCCGCGCCGACCTCTACTCGCTGGGCCTCGTTCTGTACGAGTGCCTCGCCGGCCGGGTGCCCTTCCTCGGGCAGAACGACGCCGACACCGCGCTCGCCCGCCTCCAGCGCGACCCCACCGACATCATCCGGCTGCGGCCCACCCTGCCCGCCGGACTGCCCGAGTTGATCCACCGCCTCCTCGCGCGCCGACCCGACCAGCGGTACCCGTCGGGCGCCGCCGTCCGCGCCGCGCTCACCGAGGTCTCCGCGCGGGCGAGCGACCCCACGGTTCCCGTCCTCGACGACCTCACCGCATCGGGCAGCGCACCTCGCCCGCTGCCGATCGATCCGACGCTGCGCAAGCCGTACGACCAGGCCGTCACCCATCCGATGCCCACTCGCGACCCGGTGGGCGCGCCCGTCACCGGCGCGGTCGCGGCTGGCGCCGCGATCGCCGCCCCCATGTCGCAGGGAGCGCCCGTCGCCCGCCAGGAACGACGGAACACCGGTCAGGTGCCCACCACGCCCGGCTCGGCTCGTCCCGGACCCGCCCCGGCGCCGCGCACCACGGGCGGTC
>JBILUM010000464.1:0-3215 GCA_044370995.1 Ilumatobacteraceae bacterium
CGGCCCGTCGTGCTGGTGCTCCACCGCCACCTCGCCTGACTGCCCTGCCAGGAACACGTGATCGCCGTGCGCGATCACCTCGACCGCTTCGATGACGCCGAGATCGTCGTCGTCACCTTCGCCGCGCCCGAACGTCTGGCGGCTCACCGCGAGCACCTCGCCGTCCCGTTCACGATCGTGACCGACACCGACCGACAGCTGTACTCGCTGCTCGGCGCCGAACGGGGCACCCGTCGCCAGGTGTGGTCGATCGGGACGCTCAGGATGTACGCCCGCCTGTTGCGCGGTGGACGGCGTCTCGCCCGTCCCACGGAGGACGTCAACCAGCTCGGCGCCGACGCAGTGATCGGGCGCGACGGCCGCTTGCGATACCTGTCGCTGCCCTCCACCCCGGATGCGCGACCGCCGGTCGCCGACCTGATCGCCGCACTCGACTGAGCTTCCGGAGGGGCCCGATGACCCGTGTCGGGGGCGGGACGGGTTCCCGAACGGTCGCCGCATGCTGACTGCCGCCGACGGGCACGACGGCTAGCCTGCGGCGCACATGGCTGTCAGCGTCTTCGACCTCTTCAAGATCGGCATCGGACCGTCCAGCAGCCACACCGTCGGCCCGATGCGGGCAGCGCGGCTGTTCGCACTCCGCCTGCAGCACGAGGGCCATCTCGACGCGACCGCCCGGGTGTACGTCCAGCTGTACGGATCGCTCGGCGCCACCGGCAAGGGCCACGGCAGCAACAAGGCGATCCTGCTCGGCCTCGCGGGCCACGAGCCCGACACGGTGGAGGTGGAGGCGATCCCGACGATCCTCGCCGACATCCGCAGCGACGGACGTCTGTCCCTGCTCGGCGTGCACGACATCGCCTTCGACGAGAAGGCGGATCTCAAATTCCACCGCCACGAGACGCTGCCGTTCCACGCCAACGGCATGCGCTTCGTCGCGTACGACGCTGCCGGCGCGGAGCTCGCCGACCGCTGCTACTACAGCGTCGGCGGCGGGTTCGTGGTGAGCGACGAGCTCGCCGCTGACGGCGGCAAGCAGAAGGTGATCGCACCGGACGCGACCGTGCTCCCCCACCCGTTCCGCACCGGCGACGAACTGCTCGAACTCACGAAGGCCAACGGCTGCAGCATCGCCGAGCTGATGCGCCGCAACGAGCGCCACTGGCGCAGCGACGAAGAGATCGATGCCGGGCTGATGGAGATCTGGCGGGTGATGCAGGAGTGTGTCGACCGCGGTTGCCGCACCGGCGGCACGCTGCCCGGAGGGTTCAAGGTGCGCCGCCGCGCGAAGGCGCTGCGCGAAGACCTCACGTCGCAGCCCGAGGCCGCGCTGCGCGATCCGCTGCAGGTGCTCGACTGGGTGAACCTCTACGCCCTCGCCGTCAACGAGGAGAACGCCGCCGGGGGCCGCGTGGTCACCGCGCCCACGAACGGCGCGGCCGGCATCGTGCCTGCCGTGTTGCACTACTACGCACGGTTCGTGCCGGGGGCGTCCGACGAGGGCGTCGTCGACTTCCTGCTCACCGCAGCGGCGATCGGCATCCTGTACAAGGAGAACGCCAGCATCAGCGGCGCCGAGGTGGGCTGTCAGGGCGAGGTCGGCGTCGCCTGTTCGATGGCGGCCGCAGCGCTGTGCGCGGTGATGGGCGGCACGCCCGATCAGGTGGAGAACGCTGCCGAGATCGGCATGGAGCACCACCTCGGGCTCACGTGCGACCCGGTGGGCGGGCTCGTGCATCGAGCGCAACGCGATCGCGTCCGTGAAGGCGATCAACGCCGCCCGCATGGCGCTGCGCGGCGACGGCACACACCACGTGAGCCTCGACAAGGTGATCAAGACGATGCGCGAGACGGGTGCCGACATGATGACGAAGTACAAGGAGACGTCCCGCGGTGGTCTCGCCGTCAACATCATCGAGTGCTGAGCCCGCGATGTCGGGCCGACGGCCAACGAGCAACGGGCGAGCGTGACGGCCCAGGGCAGTGAGCTGAAACGAACCCTCGGGGTCCGCGACGCCGTCGTGGTCGGGGCCGGTTCGATGATCGGCGCCGGGGTGTTCGCCGCCTGGTCGCCCGCCGCCGACGCTGCCGGCACCGGGCTGCTGGTCGGGCTCGCGATCGCAGCGCTCGTGGCGTTCTGCAACGCGACGTCGTCGGCGCAGCTGGCCGCAGTCCATCCGGAGTCGGGTGGCACCTACGTGTACGGCCGCCGGCGGCTCGGGCCGTTCTGGGGACACCTGGCCGGCTGGGGCTTCGTGGTCGGCAAGACCGCCTCGTGCGCGGCGATGGCGCTCACCGTCGGCGCCTATCTGTGGCCGGCACAGGATCGAGCCGTGGCGATCGGCGCCGTCGCCGCGATCACCCTCGTCAACCTGGGTGGCCTGGAGCGCACGGTCGCCGTCACGAAGGTGCTCCTGGCCGTCGTGCTCGTCACGCTCGCCGCCGTCGTGGTCTCGGGATGGTCGAGCGATGCCGCCGACCTCGGCCGGCTCACACCGATCGATGCGAGTCCGTTCGAAGTGTTGCGCTCCGCCGGCTTCCTGTTCTTCGCGTTCGCCGGCTACGCGAGGATCGCAACCCTCGGCGAAGAGGTCCGCGATCCCAGCCGCACGATTCCGAGGGCGATTCCGCTCGCGCTGGCCCTGGTCCTCGGCGTCTACGTCGTCGTCGGCATCACCACGCTCGCAGTCGTCCCGATCATCGACCTGGCAGGCACCGGAGCGCCCCTTCGTCTGGTGGTCGAGGCAGGTCGTTTCGACGGATTGGCACCCATCGTGAACGCGGGCGCCGGCATCGCTGCCCTCGGCGTGCTGCTGAACCTCATCCCCGGCGTGTCGCGCACCACACTCGCCATGGCCCGCAACCGTGAGCTCCCGCCGGCGCTCGCTCACATCAGCCCGTCACGGGCGCTCCCGCTGCGCGCCGAGCTCACCATCGCAGCGATCGTGGTGGTGTTGGTGGCGGTGCTCGAACTGCGCAGCGCCATCGGCATCTCCGGCGTGGCGGTGCTGAGCTACTACGCCATCACCAACGCAGCGGCGCTCAGGCTCGCACCGCATGAACGCCGGTGGCCACGCCCGATCGCGATCGTCGGCCTCGTCGGCTGTCTCGTGTTGATCGCCTCGCTGCCACCGACGGCGATCGCGACAGGCGTGCTCACGCTCGCCGTCGGCGCTGCTGTTCGCCTGCTCCTCGCACGTCGTGAGCCGCAGACA
>JBILUM010000465.1:0-3214 GCA_044370995.1 Ilumatobacteraceae bacterium
AGACGGTGAGCATCATCCCGGCCGTCGCCGGAGGCATGTGACACGCCGAGCTTGCGAGGTGTGTCACCGAGTGACAGCCGGAGGCATGTGACACGCCGAGCTTGCGAGGTGTGTCACCGAGTGACAGCCGGAGGCATGTGACACGCCGAGCTCGCATGGTGTGTCACCGAGTGACAGCGGGCGGCATGTGACACGCCGCGCTCTCCAGCAGCCACGAACGCTGCCGATGACGACGAAGGCCCCGGGCGTGAGCCCGGGGCCTTCGACGTTGTCGTTCGAGTTCTGATTCGACGTGTCCGTCGACGTGTCACCGGTGCCGCCGGCCGGTCGGTGCTGCTGACCGGGCCGGCGGACCGGGAACGATCAGAAGTCCTCCATGCCTCCGCCGCCGTGGCTGTGGCCGGCGTCTTCGGGCTTGTCGGCCACGACGGCCTCGGTGGTGAGGAACAGCGCCGCGATCGAGGCTGCGTTCTGCAGCGCCGAACGGGTCACCTTGGCGGCATCGATGACGCCGAGCTTCACCAGGTCCTCGTACACGCCGGTGGCGGCGTTGAGCCCTTCGTTGCCGGTGAGGTTCTTCACCTTCTCGACGACGACGCCACCTTCCATGCCGGCGTTCTCGGCGATCTGCTTCAGCGGGGCCTCGAGGGCCTTGGCGACCATGCGGGCGCCCGTGGCCTCGTCACCGGTGAGGGTGCCGGCAGCGGCGATGACGGCGGCCTGGGCACGCAGGAGGGCCACGCCACCGCCGGGCACGACGCCCTCTTCGATGGCTGCCTTGGTGGTGCTGACGGCGTCCTCGATACGGTGCTTCTTCTCCTTGAGCTCGACCTCGGTGGCGGCGCCGACCTTCAGCACGGCAACGCCGCCGCTGAGCTTGGCGAGGCGCTCCTGGAGCTTCTCGCGGTCGTAGTCGCTGTCGGTGTTGTCGATCTCGGCCTTGATCTGGTTGATGCGGCCCTTGATGTCGTCCTCGGCGCCGGCGCCTTCGATGATCGTGGTCTCGTCCTTGGTGATGATGACGCGCTTGGCATTGCCGAGCAGGTCCATCGTCGCGTTCTCGAGCTTGAGGCCGACCTCTTCGCTGATGACCTGACCGGCGGTGAGGATCGCCATGTCCTGGAGCATCGCCTTGCGGCGCTCGCCGAAGCCGGGAGCCTTGACGGCGGCCGACTTGAACGTGCCACGGATCTTGTTCACCACGAGGGTGGCGAGGGCCTCGCCCTCGATGTCCTCGGCGATGATCAGCAGCGGGCGGCCCGACTGCATGACCTTCTCGAGCACGGGGAGCATGTCGCGCACCGAGCTGATCTTCGAGCTGACGAACAGGATGTACGGGTCGTCGAGCGACACTTCCATGCGCTCGGGATCGGTGACGAAGTAGGGTGAGATGTAGCCCTTGTCGAAGCGCATGCCCTCGACGAAGTCGAGTTCGATGCCGAAGGTCTGGCTCTCCTCGACGGTGATGACGCCGTCCTTGCCGACCTTGTCGATGGCCTCGGAGATGGTGGCGCCGATCTCGGTGTCGGCGGCGGAGATGCTCGCGACCTGGGCGATCTGCTCCTTGGAGTCGACTTCCTTGGCGAGTTCCTTGATCGATGCGACGGCGGCCTCGACGGCGGTCTCGATGCCCTTCTTGAGGGTCATCGGGTTGGCGCCGGCGGCCACGTTGCGCAGGCCTTCACGGACCATCGCCCACGCGAGCACGGTCGCGGTGGTGGTGCCGTCACCGGCGACGTCGTCGGTCTTCTTGGCGACTTCTTTGACGAGTTCGGCGCCGATGCGCTCGTAGGGGTCCTCGAGGTCGATCTCCTTGGCGATGGACACACCGTCGTTGGTGATCGTGGGGGCGCCCCACTTCTTCTCCAGCACGACGTTGCGGCCCTTGGGCCCGAGCGTGACGCGCACGGCGTCGGCGAGCTTGTTCATGCCCGCCTCGAGCGAACGACGAGCCTGCTCGTCGAATGCGATGATCTTCGGCATTGGGTTCCTCCGCGTTGAGGTGTTTGAGGTGTGTTTGGGGTGTGTATCGGTTTCGAAAACAGTCGGACTGCGAGCAGTCCGGCGGTTCGCACTCTCGGTGCGAGACTGCTAGCACTCTAGACCTCCGACTGCTAACGGGCAACCCGGCGCGTCGGGCGGATCTGGTCAGAGGGGCCGTTCGAGAACGGGCTGAGGACTCGAACGGCCTCGCGTCGGTCGTCGCTCGGATCTGGTCAGAGGGACCGTTCGAGAACAACAGTCGTGAGCGTCTCCAGGGCGCCGAACTCGTCGCGGAACCGTGTCAGCAGTGCGTTCAGGCCCGCCGTACCGTTGCACGACGCATGCACCTGGAAGTCGGTGCGGCCGGTGACGTGTGCCAGCCACGTGACCTCTTCGCACTGCAGCGCCCCCTCGCGGAAGCGAGCGCTGCCGTCGCCGTGCGGATCGATGCGTACGTCGATGACGGCCTCGAGGGTGCGCCCGAGCCGGGCCTGGTCGACCTCGACCGTGAACCGCCGGATCACCCCGGTGCGGACGAGTCGGCGGACGCGATCCGCCGCGGCATTCGGCGACAGCCGCACCCTTGCGCCGAGCTCGCTCCACCCGATTCGGGCGTCAGTTCGCAGAATCCCGAGAATCTCACGGTCGATTCGATCGAGTACGACGTTTTCCGCATTCATCTGATCGATTCTTGCAGAAGATCAGCGGTGAACGCATCGTGACCTGCGATTCACTGTGCGTCATGGAACACGTCGAACTCCTCCGCACCCTCACCGTGGCCGTTCGCGCGGCCGGTCCGGCCGCCGCGCTCGACGCCGTGCGCGAGGCCCGTCCCGCGCTGGTGCCCGCCACGCTCGATCACGCCGTCGGCGCCGACCTCCACGACGGCTACCACGAGACCCTCGCCACGTTCTGGGTGTGGGCCGTCGACCGTCTGGTCACCGCCGGGCTGAGCGACCTCGCCATCTTGTGGCACCCGCTCACCGACGACCGCTCCCCGCTGTCGTGGTGGGACGAGGCGACGCTCGCGTCGAGCGCCGCCCGGGAGTCGTTCGTGCCGTCGACGTCGGCTGCCGCGTGGGAGCCGCAGCCGCAGTCGTTCGTGCCCGCCGGCGTCCTCGTCACCGCCTGATCTGCCCGTCCCGCTCGCCCGGACCCACGGGCCCGAGCCCAGGGTTCGCGAGCCGACGATTCAGATCTCGACGATTCAGATCTCGACGAGTTCAGATCT
>JBILUM010000542.1:0-2886 GCA_044370995.1 Ilumatobacteraceae bacterium
CGTACGTGAACATCCGTCGGTTCCTCACGTACCACCTGACCGACAACGTCGCCGAGCTCACCCCCTTCGTCGTGTGGATGCTGTCCGGCGGCAAGTTCCCGCTGGCGCTCGGGGTGCTGCAGATCCAGGCGCTCGACAACGGCACCGACACCTTGTCGGCCGTGGCGCTCGGTGCCGAGCGACCGAGTGCACATCTGCTCGACGGGCCGCCGGTGTCGGGCAGGTTGATGAACCGCACCGTGCTGGTGCGTGCGTTCGGGGTGCTCGGCCCCACGGTTGCCGTCGCATCGATGGCAGCGTTCGTGGTGTCGATGTGGGCGCTCGGTTGGGGGCGAGGGCAGCCGTGGCCGGACGAGGCCGGCCTGGCCGCCGCCTCGGGCGCGACGTTCATCACGATCGTGCTGGCCCAGACGGCGAACGCGTTCGCCTGCCGCAGCTCCACCCGTCGGCCGGGTCAACTGGGGTGGACGACGAACCGCCTGTTGCTGATGACCGCTTCGATCGAGCTCACGTTCGCACTGGCCGTGCTGCTGGTGCCGCCGTTCGCCCGCGGGCTCGAGCACGCGAACCCGCCGGTGTGGGGCTGGGCGATGGCGTTTGCATCCATGCCGTTGATGCTGCTGGTCGACGGGCTCGAGAAGCGCCACCGTCGCGCTCGGTCGGTCAGGCGAAGCGCATCGGCAGGTGTCGATAGCCGCGGATGATCTGGCTCGGCCCGTCGGTCGGTGCGCTGGTCGTCCGCCAACGGGACACGTCGGGGAAGCGTCGCAGGAGCGTGTCCCATGCGACCTTGGCTTCCAGTCGGGCGAGGGCGCCGCCGAGGCAGGCGTGTGGGCCGGTGACGAATGCCAGATGACGTCGCGCGTTGTCGCGGGTGATGTCGAAGCGGTCAGGTTCGGCGAACACGAGCGGGTCGCGGTTGGCCGCCGCGATGACGGTGACGATGTCGGCGCCTGCGGGGATCACGTGGCCCGGCGCGACCTCGATCGGCGCCAGCGCTCGTCGCAGGGTGAACTGCACGGGGCTCTCGTAACGCAGTGCCTCTTCGACGGTGTTCGGGAGATGTGTCTCGGGGTCGGCGGCGAGGAGTTCGAGCTGATCGCGATGAGCGACCAGGGTGGCGGTACCCGTGCCGATCAGGTTCACGGTCGTCTCGAAGCCAGCGATCATCAGCAGCGACAGGGTGCCCACCAGTTCGTCATCGGTGAGCACGTCGCCGTCGGCCTGTTCGGCCAGGACCGAGATCAGGTCGTCGCCGGGCCGGCGGCGCCGCTCGGCGACGAGTTCGCGGAATGCCCGGTCGATCTCGACGAGGGCGTGGTGGACGTCGGTCGCCTCGCGCCGCGAACGCGGTCGGTCGAGCGCGGTGACGAGGTGCTCGCCCCAACGGTCGAAGGCTGCGAGGTCGGAGTCGGGGATGCCGAGGAGTCGGGTGATCACCCGCATGGGCAAGGGGCGGGCGAACGAATCGACCAGGTCGACCTCGCCCCGGGTGGGGAAGGCGTCGATGAGTTCCTCCGCCGTTCGGCGGACCAGCGCTTCGTGCTCGGCGATCGACTTCGGGGTGAAGCCGCGCTGGACGAGGCGTCGGAGCCGGGTGTGGTCGGGTGCGTCCATGCTGATGAACGAGGCATCGAACGGCTCACCGGCATCGGCGCGCAACGTCGGGTCGAGGAGGCGTTCCACGGTGGACCGTGCGCTCTTCGGCATCGACGAGGCGTGGGGCGAGGTGAACACCGCGTGGCAGCCGGCGTGCGTGGCGGTGAGGTAGGTGCCGAGGCGGCTCTGCACGAACGGTCCGGCGGCGAGGAGCGATCGGTGGAGTGCGAGCCGATCGGCCGGGCCGCCCGGAGCGTCGAGCGCGCCCATCGGGTCGTCGAAGCGTCGGGCGACGCGGGAGATCGCGTTGAGCGCAGTGGTGGCGACGGTGACGCGCACCTGCTCGGTGAGGGGGATGCCGGAGGGAATGGCCGAGTTGGTCATGCGACCAACTCTAGACCAAGTTGGTCGCATGACCAACTCGCGCGTACGCTCGATGACGTGGCCTACGTGAGCGCCGTCGAGCGACGGGAGCAGCTGATCGAGGCGACCATCGCGGTGCTCCGGAAGTCGGGTGCCGACGGTGTGACGTCGCGGGCGATCGCTGCGGAGGCCGAGGCCCCGCTCGCGTCGATCCACTACACGTTCGGGTCGCTCGACGATCTCGTGGTGGCCGCGTTCGAGCGACTGATCGACGAGGTGGCCGAGCGCGTCGGCGATGGTCTCGATGTCACGGCCGGATACGGGCCGTGCATCGTCGCCGTGATGGAGCGGGTCGCGGGACTGCTCGACGACGAGCGATACGGCGTGCTGCTCCGCGATCTCAACCCGACGCGCGACCGTCGTGTGGAGGCACTCGAGGAGCGCTACTACCGCCTCGCCCACGACCTCGTCGACGCCATCGCGGTCGCTCGTCGACGAGAGCCGGCGGTGCCCCGCCCACAGTTGGCACGGCTGCTCATGGCGGCGATCGACGGTGTGGTGTTGCAGTTCGCCGCGGGCGGCGACGTCGAGACGGCTCGCGACGATCTGGCCGCGTTCGGCCGGATCCTCGCCGCCGCAGCCGAGCGACGCCGCTGACCGCGACCGCTAGCGTCCCTGCCGCGCCCGGGTGGTGGAATTGGCAGACACGGGGGGCTTAAACCCCCCTTCCCCGCAAGGGAGTGTGGGTTCGAACCCCACCCCGGGCACAAACCCTGAGCTGGATCGGCGGGAAGATCGGCGGGAGGCGCCTCCGCGAACTCGCTCGGATCAGGATCACCCGCATAACCGGCGTTTGGGGGCAGTGCTCGACTTGTCGGTGTCGCTAGAGGGTCAGAGCCCGGGAGATGCTGCGTACAGCGAACC
>JBILUM010000466.1:0-3210 GCA_044370995.1 Ilumatobacteraceae bacterium
GGCTGAGCCGGCCGGCCGCCGCCGATCGTGGGGGCGCGATCAGGCCGGCGTGCCCTCGAGCAGGGCGCACGCAGCGGCGAGCGGATCGCGGAACTCGTACCAACGCAGGTCGTCGTCGGGTGCGAGCACGCTCACCTGCTGCCCGTCGACCTCGAACACGGGGTCGGGCAGGCGATAGGTGCGGTCGATGCTGGGCAACCAGGCGTTCACCACGTCGAGGCGCAGATCGACCGTGCCCCATGCTGTTCCGCTCGTCGTACCCGTCGTGTCGCTCGTCGTCGAGCACCGATCGGGTACGAAGCGGATCACGATCCTTCCCGAGGTGGTGCCGGCGATCTCGGCGGGGAGGGCCTCGGATGTCGCGCTGAACACCGAGAGGAACGAATCGGCGAGACCGACCTCCAGCACCGTCGCCCCGGGCAGCTCGACGTCGGCGGACAGGACGTCGAGCACCCGCCCGCTCGAGTTGAAGAAGTGCGCCTGGACGATCACCGAATCACCGTCGGGTGCCAAGGCCATGGGCACCGTTCCGCCGCCGCTGCCGCAGCACTCCGGCCGCGGGTACACGTAGCCGAACCCGACGAGGAACGAGGCGACACCGACCGAGCCCACGACGGCCAGGCCGACGAACAGACGCACCCACCACGGCCACGGCGGCGGGACGAGCTGATCGATCGGATCGGGCTCGGTTGTCGGGGTGATCATCGTGTCCATGGGGCCTCTTGCGATGCGGGGATGTTTGTCATATTGTCTTGGGACAATGGGACAGTCAAGAGGGAATGAATCGAGAGGAAGCGGGTCGCGAGCCGATCGGGCACGCCGCCTCCTCGGGTGGCGGGGCATCACCACCGTCTCGGTCGTGATGCTGTTGGCCGCAGCGGTCATCCCGGTCACGGTGGGCGACGGCGATGACGTCACCACCAGCGCGAACGTGTGGCTCGCGCTCACCCTCGGCGTGTTGTTCACGATCCTCTTCTACGTACTGCTCAGCCTGGGTCTGCAGTTCGCCGGCGTCGACGGCGACGCACCCACGATCGCCCGCCACCTCGCCGCCGAACCCGAGCAGCAGCGACTCCTCCAACGGTGGCTCGAGCGAGCACGCCGGGCCCGCTTCGTCGGCGGGTTCGCGATCGGTCGCGGGCTCGCCCGGCCGTTCACGTTCTTCGCGCTCGCGCTCGTCGCCCGCTCGTGCTTCGCCCTCGAGCCGTCGATCGACGGCCTCGCGGCGCTGCTGGGCGTCGCGGCATGGCTGTACGCGTTCGTGCTCTGGTGGCAGAACCGACGGCTCGGCCTCGACTTCCTGCTCGACGGGCGACGAGGTCCCGTGATCGCATGATCCTGTCGGTCGATCCCAGCCGGGCGCTCCCGGTCTACGAGCAGGTGCGAGAGCAGATCCGGCGCATGGTCGCCGCAGGCACCCTCACCCCGGGCACACGGCTGCCCACGATCCGACAGCTGGCCGCCGACCTCGGGCTCGCAAAGGGCACGATCGAGCGCGCCTACGAACTCCTGGAAGGTGACGCTGTCATCGAGCGCCACGGCCGCAACGGCACCTACGTGTCGGAGGTGGCGCCGTCCACCAAGCGTGAGCGGATCATCGGGCTCGAGCAGCCGGCCGAAGCACTGGTGATCGTCGCCCGCCAGCTCGGCGCCGACGAGGAATCGGCGGTGCGGGCTCTCCGCGCCGCGTGGCAGCGCCTCTGACCGGCTGCGCGACCGGCGCTCGGGTCAGACGGTGCGGTGCCGAGCGATGTCGTCGGCGGTGAGCGTGGCGCCGGAGGCGAGGCCGGCCGCCTGTACCTCGGGATCCATGATCGACGCCGTGTCGAAGTAGTCGGCGGCGTAGACGACGAGGCCGTCGCGTCGGCGGCGCACGCTCGTGCCACGGGTCATGAACACTCGACTGCCGTCGGGCTGCACCGCCATCTGCTGCCACTCCTGCACCGAGTTGGTGCCATCGTCGAGCATCGGGCCGAGGGGTTCGAACACGAGGTCGCCCGCCTTCGGCATCACGTCACGGAGCCAGGTCCGGATCGCGTCGCGGCCACGGACCTGACCGAAGATCGGGTCGTGATACACCGAGTCGGTCGGATGGAACTCGTCGGCCGCGGCGTCCCAGTCGACGTCGAGCGATCGGGTCTCGGGCACGTTCGGGTCGGGCTGCCACACCGTGCGCGGCCAGTCGGGGATCGGCGCTGCTTCGACACCAGCCTCCGGCGGCGGGGGCACCCGGAACACACCCGTGTCGTACACGTCGCATGCCCAGGTGATCCACCCGTCGCGGTAGCGACGCACGCTCACGCCTTTCGACAAAGGCATCCGGTCGTCCCCGATGACCGCGACCATCTCCCACTCGTCGAGCGACGTGCCGCCCTCGCCGTCGTCGAACAACACGTGGGGTGCCAACGGGACGAACTGGATGAAGTCGATCGTCGCCATCGTCGGGATCAGCCACTGCCGGGTCGCGAGCTGTCCGTCCATCGCTCCGTAGATCGCGTCGAAGTAGATCGATCCCTCGGGCCGCATGAAGTCGGCGATCATCTGCAGCGCCATCGGCTGGCGGCCCGGTTCGGCGAACCACGGGTGCGCCATCGCGGCCAGCATCCCGGCGGCGTCGAGCCCCGACGGCTCGGTCACGAGTCGATCGAGATCGAGCTCATCTCGATCACGGTCGACCATCTCGGCGAGGTACACCTCGACGAACTCCTCGGCATCACGGGCCACGGCGAACACCCCCACAGGTCGGCAGCGGGGCGGAGCGTACACGCCGGTGATTCACGCGGCGGCGTGGCGCTCCACCGAGCGAGGCAACACCGGCGCAGCACTATGGTGCGGCCATGACGACGTGGACCGTGATCGACGAACAGCAGCCGCATGTCCTCGAGTCGGGCGACACGCTCACGCTCGATCCCTCGGTGCTCGGGTGGCAGCGCAAACCCGAAGGGCTCTGCCGCGACGAGGTGTGCATCCCGGTGCCGGCCGATGTGCCGCAAGGAGCGATCGACGCCGCGCTGCTCGCCCGACTGCTGCAGCGACCGATCGCGATCGACACCGATGAGCGAGTGGCGGCATTCGCTGCTCCCGCGGCCGAGCGGGCCGAGGTGCTCCGGTCGGGCATGGCGCCGGACTTCGAGCTCCCCGATGTGCACGGTGTCCTGCACCGGCTCAGCGACTTCCGCGGCAGGAAGGTGGTCCTCTACGCCTACGCCA
>JBILUM010000467.1:0-3208 GCA_044370995.1 Ilumatobacteraceae bacterium
GTTCTTGCCGAGCACCGTTATCTCATGGTCGTCGCCGTACGCGCCGACCGCCGGCGTTCACGTGCGGCGCGACTCGTGACGGAGTCGCTGTTCGCCATGATGCAGTCCGAGGGCACGCGGACGGTCTGATGGCTCGTTCATCCGAGCAACCTCGGTTCGGTTGCGTTCAGTCGGTCGGTGTTCCCGGAGGCCGATGAGACCTATCCGCCCGAGGACCGGCCGTACGCCGCCTTCTCGCTCACCCTCTGAGCCGAGCGATCGGGCCGAGTCATCCAAGAATCCATCCAAGAAATTCTTGGATACAGGGTGCTACAGGACGGCACAGGCTGGACTCGCGTCAACGTCACAGTCAACGTGGACGGGAGTGCTGCATCACGACGGGATCGGCGTTCAACCGTGTGTCGGGCGGCTTGTCGTCGTCACGCCAGCCGCGCAGGACGAGCCGATCCGTCATGAGGCATGGGACCACACCTGCACCGCAGTCCTGAGCCGAGTGAGGGGTCAGCGGATCGGCAGCAACCGGGTCTCGACGTCGCTGCGCGTCGCCGACAGCACGTCGGACCCGGACCCGGCCCGGGCCACCGGGTACCGGCCCGAGTTCAACCAGACGAGGAAACGATCGAACTCGAGCGGCGGCGAGATGCCGTAGCCCTGGGCGAGTTCGCAGCCGAGCACTCGGAGCCGATCCATCGTCGCCTGGTCCTCGACGCCCTCGGCGGCGATGTGCATGCCCAGGTTGTGTCCGAGGTCGATCGTCGAACGGACGATCACCTCGTCGCGGTCGTCGAGCAGCATGTTGGTGACGAAGCTCCGGTCGACCTTCAGTTCCGACGCCGGCAGCATGCGCAGATAGCTGAGCGACGAGAAGCCGGTGCCGAAGTCGTCGATCGACAGGTGCACGCCGAGCGCACGCAACCCCTCGGCCGTCGCGAGCGATCGCGCACCGTCCGCGAGCAGCGCCGTCTCGGTGATCTCGAGGGTGAGTTGATCGGGGTCCACCCCGTTGTCGCTGAGGCAGGACGCCACTCGCGAGACGATCTGCTCGTCGAGCAGGTCGAGCGTCGACAGGTTCACCGACACGTTGAGACGGAAGCCGAGGTCGTCGAGGAGACGGATCGTCGCCACGCTCTTGCGCAGGATCTGGTTGGTGAGCATGGTGATGAGACCCGTGGTCTCGGCGAGCGGCACGAAGTCGAGCGGCGGGACGAAGCCTCGGGTGGGGTGCCGCCACCGCACGAGCGCCTCGGCGCCGACGACGAGCCCTGAGACGAGGTCGAGCTTCGGCTGGAAGTACGCCTCGAGGTCCTGGTGCTCGAGAGCGCCGCGGAGATCGCCGAGCATCGACAGGCGTTCCGGTGTACGGCGGTCGATGTCGTCCCGGTAGGGCTCCGGGCCTGCGTGGTGCTTCTTCGCCCAGTGCATCGCGATGTCAGCGCGGCGGAGCATGGTCGCAGCGTTGATCGCGGCGTTGGGGCACACCACGGATCCGATGCTGAGCGTGACGACGACGTCGAAGCCGTCGATGGTGAAGGGCGCCTGCGTGACGTCGAGGATCACGCGGGCGCACGCCTGGCCGTCGTCACCGGCAGCAACGTGGAGGAGCACAGCGAACTCGTCGCCGGCCATTCTGGCGAGCACGTCGTCGGGGCCGAGCAGCGACAGGATTCGCCTCGTGAGCTCGAGCAGCACCCGATCGCCGGCCTGGTGCCCCAAGGTGGCGTTGACCTCACGGAACTGGTCGATGCCCATCATCAGCACCGCGATCTCCCCGGTGCGGTCGCCCGTGTCGAGGGCCTCGTCGAGCTGGCGCTCGAAGAGAACGCGATTCGCGAGTCCGGTCAGGCTGTCGTGCCACGCCTCGTGCTCGATCTTGCCGTGGAGGTCGGCGTTGCGGAGCGCGAGTCCCAGTCGGTCTGCGATGGCGCCCGCGCGGATGACGTCACCATCGTCGAACGAGTCTGCTGCGCCGGCGCGGTCACCGACTGCCAGCAGCCCGACGACGCGGTTCTCGTCGCGGACGACGGCGAGGATGATGTTGCCGTTCCCGGGCACGACCTCGCCGGACGCAGTGCGGAACGAGGTGAGCGACACCAGGGCGGTGGACGATGCACCGATGAGATCGGCCCACTGCGGATCATCGACCCGTTGCGGCAGACCCTGGAACGCAGGCCCCACCGCCGCGGCGATCTCACCGGCCCCGCCGTCGGAGGGGTACAGCACGAGCGCGGCCCGGTCGGAGCGGAGCAACCGCTGGACCTCGTCGATCGCCACCGAGGCCACCTCGTCGCTGTGGAGGGACCGACCGACCGATGACGTGAGCTGGTGCAGTTCCTCGAGATCCCGCAACCGCTGCGTCGTCTTCGCTTGGGTACGAAGCATGTTCCACACCACGACGGTCGGGACGGCAGCGATCAACGACAGGGCTGGGTGAAGGAGTGCGACCGCGACGGCCACTGTTGCGACGATGGCGCTCATCACATACAGCGAGAAGACCGGCCCCGTCGAGTTCAGACGTTGACGGAATCCGCCCTCGAAGAGCGAGATCACTGCGAGGACGAGGGTCGAGGAAAGCGTCGTCAGTGTCGTCAGGAGGATCAGCAAGATGAGCAGCAGACGCAGGCCAGGCGACCGATCGCCGCCAAGCGCGATGTCCATGAGGAAGTACCCGAGGGCGAGCTCGAACAGGAACATCGTCGTGTTGAACCAGAACTTGAACCACGCCCCTCTGCGCAGGAACAGCATCACGACGATGGTGCCCACCAGGCAGGCGATGAGGCCGTGCACTGCGCCGAGGAACACCAGCGCGAATGCCGTCGGTACCTCCGTCAGCGTGTAGCTGAGCGCCTCGCGACGGAACTCGATGTGGAAGACCATGATCTCAGCCACGACGAAGCCGGCCGCGACGAGGACCGCGGTCCACATCGGCCACGGGACGATCGGCTCTCTGACGCTGGGCCGGATTGCGATCAAGGTAACGGCGGCAAGGAGTTGGACCGCACCGAGGGCCACGACGAGTCGCACTGCCGTGCGAGGATCGAGGCGTACGCGCTGACGAACCAGTGCGCCTTCCTCGAGCCCCCCGGTTGCATCAACCACGTCGTCCATCTCCGACTCTCACGACCGACTCTGTACGTATCGGGCCGCGGCAGCGACTTCTTGAGGGAAAACCCGGCTTTGGGTCAGTGCCTCGATCGCCCCGGAACGCGAA
>JBILUM010000468.1:0-3207 GCA_044370995.1 Ilumatobacteraceae bacterium
TCCTCCCCGCCGTGTGGAGCTTCATGCTCGCCGCCCGCAGCCGCGGCTTGGGCACCGCGTGGACGACGCTCCACCTCGGCTACGAACAAGAGGCCGCCGAGCTGCTCGGCATCCCGGAGAACGTGTGCCAGGTGGCGATGACCCCCGTGGCGTTCTACACCGGAGACGACTTCAAGCCCGGTTCGCGCCTGCCGGTCGAGAAGGTCACCTACTACAACGGGTGGAAGCAGCGGTGAGCACGTCGGGCTCGAGCGGCGCCGCTCGCGTCGACGATGCGGCGATCGCGCGGCTCGAGGCACGGATCCAGCAGGAGATCGACACCGAGCGTTCCCTCGCCGCCCAGTACGCGATCGCGGTCGACGGTGAGGTCGTCGCGGGCGCCACGTTCGGTGCGGCGACGCCCGACCACCGATTCGTGATCTTCAGCGCCACCAAGACCATCGTCGCGATGGCGGTGCTCCCCCACCTCGCCGACGGCTCGCTCGAGCTGACGGCCCCCGTCGCCAGGTACCTGCCCGAGTTCGGCACGAACGGCAAGGACCAGGTGTCGGTGCTGCAGCTGCTCACGATGCAGGGTGGGTTCCCGCAGGCGCCGATGGGGCCGCGCTCGTGGGGGACCAGCGCCGGCCGTCGGGCCCAGTTCGCCGAGTGGACGCTCGACTGGCAGCCCGGCACGCAGACCGAGTACCACCCGATCTCCGCCCACTGGGTCATCGCCGAACTGGTCGAGACCCTGAGCGGTCGTTCGTACGTCGACGTGGTCCATGAGCGGGTGACCGCACCAGCCGGCGTGACGCCGATCCTCGCGGCCGAGGTCGACGGACCGGTGGTCGAGATCCGTGCCCACGGCGAACACCCGGGCACATCCGCCGAGGCGATGGCCGAACTGGCGCAGGTCTTCGGCAGGCGCGACCTCGTCCCGGCCATCTCGATCGGTGCCGAAGCGCTGCTGTCGATGAACGACCACCGGGCCCAGGCGGCGTGCATCCCGGGTGGCGGCGGCCGGGCGCGCGCCGCCGACGTCGCGCTCACCTATCAGTCGTTCCTCAGCGACGAGTCGCCGTGGCGGCGCGACGCGATCGCGACCATCCGCAACGGCAGCCTCAACGTCGGCGACCAGACACCCGCCAACCGCACGGTGGCCGGCGTGGTCGCGGGCCACGACGGCTACGCCGACCTGCGCTGGTTCCCGGCGCCCGCACCTCGGGCGTTCGGCCACCACGGTGCCGGCGGGCAGCTGTGCTGGCTCGACCCCGACAGCGGCATGTCGTTCTGCTTCCTCCACGACACGTTGGAACAGCACCCCGGCGTGGAGTTGACGCGCATCCGCGCCCTCAACGAACTCGCGCACGCCTGCGTGCGCCCGTGACCCGCCCATCACCTCGGGCCGAGGGCAGCCAGCAGATGACAGCCAGCAGATGACAGCCAGCAGATGACGGCCGGCCGATGAACGGGTTGCCGGTCACCGACGACGAACGACGCCTCCGCAGCGGACTGATCGCCGGTCTCTCCGCGTACCTCGTGTGGGGCGCGCTCACCATCTACTGGAAGCTCCTCGCCGAGTTCGACGCGTTCGAGTTGGTCGGCTGGCGGGTGATGAGCTCGGCGGTGCTCATGGCTGCGGTGCTCACGATCACCCGCCGCTGGACGTTCTTGCGACCGGTGCTGCGCGACCGGAAGCTCCTCGGCCGCGTCACCCTGGCCGCCGCCCTCTTGACGTGCAACTGGACCTCCTACGTCTTCGCTGTCGTGCACGGCCACGTGATCGAGACCGCACTCGGGTACTTCATGGCGCCGCTCGGCACCATCACCGTCGGCGTGCTCGTGTTCCACGAACACCTCAGCCGGCTGCAGCGCATCGCCGTCGGTTTCGGTGCCGCGTCGGTCGTCGTGCTCTCGCTGTCGTACGGCCAGGTGCCCTGGCTCGCGCTGATCATGGCCGCGACGTGGAGCGTGTACGGGTGGCTCAAGAAGGAGGTGCCGCTCAACCCGCTCGAGAGCATGGCCGCGGAGTCGTTCGTCGTCCTCGTGCCGGCGATCGTCGTCGCCATCGCGCTCGCCGGTGCCTCCGGGTCGATCCCGTCGAGCGCCTCCGCCGGCGAACTCGTGCTGGTGCTGCTCACCGGCGTGGCGACCGTCGTCCCGCTCACGCTGTTCGCGTGGGCGGCCCACCGCGTGCCACTCACCGTGCTCGGCCCGATGCAGTACCTGGTGCCGTCGATCAACTTCCTCCTCGGCTGGCTCGCCTACGACGAGGAGCTGCCGTTCTGGCGCGTCGTCGGCTTCGCGCTGGTGTGGTGCGGGTTGGCGCTCGTCACCGTCGACACGGTTCGCAGGAGTCGCTCGGCCCGGGCGGCCCGAGCCGATCGACGACTCGATCCCCCGGTGGTCCCCCGTGACGTCTCGCCCGCGGAGCGGACCGTCCCCTGACGTCGGGTCCGTCAACACGGGAGGAGGACCCATGGCCATCTCTCGAATCGGCAGCTCACGAATCGGCAGCTCTCGAATCGGCAGCTCTCGAATCGGCAGCTCACGAATCGGCAGCTCACGAATCGGCAGCTCACGAATCGGCAGCTCACGAATCGGCATCGTCGTCGGTTCGGTCGGGATCTCCGCGGTGTCGCTGGTCGGTTGCGGCAGCGACGACGTGTTCGACCCGTCCGGCTCGGCCGAGATCGGCATCCGCGACCAGATCGAGCTCGAACTCGATCTCGACAGCGAGGTCACCTGCGCCGAGCCGCCGACCACCGACGTGGGCGTCACGTTCGAATGCGTCGCCACCGACGAAGAGGGCAAGTCGTACACGTTCGTGGCCGAGATCCTGCCCGACGAGGTCATCGGCACGCGGCTCGACTGAGCGTCGATCGGTGTCAGACCGGTCACTGCATGTCCGACACCGCAACCCCGGCGGTGTCAGACCGGTCAGACCGACAACACCGTGCAGGCGCTGATGCCGGGGGCCCCGTACACGTGGGTGAACGCCGTCGAGGCGTTCTCCACCTGACGGACCCCGGCTCGGCCCTGCAGCTGCAGGACGCTCTCGTACACCTGACGGAGCCCCGACGCACCGATCGGCTCACCGTTGGCCAGACAGCCGCCGTCGGTGTTGATCGGC
This sequence comes from Ilumatobacteraceae bacterium, assembly GCA_044370995.1. GTDB lineage: Bacteria > Actinomycetota > Acidimicrobiia > Acidimicrobiales > Ilumatobacteraceae > VFMC01. Next base: position 3,116 of record JBILUM010000468.1, read on the forward strand.
AGGCGACCTCCGAGCGACGTCTCGCCCAGCTGGATCATCCGCTCCTGGTCGCCGTCGGCGCAGAGGCCGGTCTCGGCCATGTGCATCACCTC
>JBILUM010000469.1:0-3202 GCA_044370995.1 Ilumatobacteraceae bacterium
CCTCCCGGTCAGGCTGCCATTCGGCGCCTGACCGGGAAGATCGGGTCAGCTGCGGGCAGCGGCGATCGCCGACCAGACGCGCTCGGCGGTGGTGGGCATGTCGATGTGCTTCACACCGAGGTGGCTCACGGCGTCGATGACGGCCGACTGCACTGCGGGGGTGGAGCCGATGGTGCCGCTCTCGCCGATGCCCTTCGCGCCGAGGGCGTTGATGAACGTCGGGGTCTCCATGTGCACCACCTCGATGCTCGGCAGCTCGGCCGCGGAGATGAACGCGTAGTCGGCGAGGTTCGACGTGATCGGGTTGCCGTCGTCGTCGTAGCGGACTTCCTCGAGCAGCGCCTGGGCGGTGCCCTGGGCGACGCCGCCGTGGATCTGGCCCTCGAGCAGCATCGGGTTGAGCACGCGGCCGGCGTCGTCGCAGGCGACGTGGCGGAGGTGCTTCACCTGGCCGGTTTCGGTGTCGACCTCGACCACCGCGACATGGGCGCCGAACGGGAACGTGGCGCCGCTGACGGCGTAGTAGGCCGCGTGGGCGAGGCCCTCGGGCAGGTCGGGATCGCCCTTGGCCGCGACGGCGAGCTCGGCCCAGGTCTTCGCGATGGCGGGTGCGCCCGACACGTGGAAGCTGGCCGAGTCCTTGTCGAGCACCACGTCGGCCTCGTCGGCCTCGAGCATGCGGGCGGCGACCTTGCGGGCCTTGTCGACCAGGTCGGCCGAGGCGAGGAACACGGCGTTGCCGCCCTGCTGCAGCGAGCGCGAACCCATGGTGCCGTCGCCGAGCGGGACGAGGTCGGTGTTGCCCCAGACGACGTCGATCATGTCCATCGGGATGCCGGTCTGCTCGTGGGCGAGCATGCTCCACGCGGTGACGTGGCCCTGGCCGTGGGGCGAGGTGCCGGTGTAGACGATGGCCCGGCCGTCTTCGAGGACCTCGATGCGGGCGTGCTCGCCCGAGCCGACGCCACCGGTGATCTCGACGTACACGCTCACGCCGATGCCCAGCTGCTTGGGGCCACCTTCGGCGCGGCGACGGGCCTGCTCGGCGCGCAGGTCTGCGTAGCCGGCCGCCTCGAGCGCCTTGTCGAGCGCGCCTTCGTAGTCGCCCACGTCGTAGGCCTGGCCGACGGCGGTGGTGTGCGGCTCCATGAACTTGGGGATGAGGTTCTTGCGACGCAGTTCGGCCGGGTCCATGCCGATCTCGAGGGCGAACAGATCCATCGCCCGCTCGGCGGCAGCGGTGGCCTCCGGGCGGCCGGCGCCGCGGTAGGCGGTGGTGACGGCGGTGTTGGTGACGACGCTGGTGGTGCGCACCTCGATGTTCGGGATCGCGTACACCGCGCTCGACATCGGGCGGGTCATGAACGGTGCGAGGATCGTGCCCATCTCGGCGAAGCTGCCCGAGTCCTGGATGACGTGCATCTGGTAGTGGGTGACCTTGCCGTCGCGGGTGCCGCCGATGGTGACGTACTGCACCTGGGCACGGCCGTGGCCGAGCACCATCATCGATTCGCTGCGGGTCTCGCGCCAGCGCAGCGGCTTGCCGACCTTGGCAGACAGCACGCCGAGCAGGGCCTCTTCCGGGTCGCAGCTGATCTTCGCCCCGAAGCCGCCGCCGACGTCGGGGGCGATCACGAGCACCTGGTCGGGCTCGACGCCGTTGATCTTGGCGATCGTGGCCTTCGCGCCCTGTGCTGCCTGGGTGCTGAGCCACTGGTGGAGACGACCGTCGACCCAGGCGACGGCCGAACCGCGGACCTCGAGCGGGCAGGGTGCCACGCGCTGGTTGAGGAAGCGGCCGGTGATGACCACCTCGCACCCCTCGAAGAAGGCCTCGCCGGTGTTCTCGGGCATGCCGAGCACGGTGGTGTCGAACACGACGTTGCTGCCGGCGCCGTCGTAGATGAGGGTGCTGCTGGCCATGGAGGCCTCCATGTCGATGAGCGCAGGGAGGACGTCGTAGTCGACGATGACCTGCTCGATCGCATCCTCACCGACGCGAGGATCGGTGGCGAGCACGACGGCGACGGGCTCACCGACGTAGCGGACCTTGTCGATCGCGAGCATGCCACGGGCGACCATCGGGTTGAAGTCCGACGGGACGGGCTCGAGCCCGAGATCGGCAGCCGTGTACACCGCGACCACGCCGGGCACCTCGAGCGCACCCGAGACGTCGATGTTCGTGATGACGCCGTGAGCGACCGACGAGCGCACGAACGTCACGTGCAACGCGCCGGCGAGCAGCGGCTCGTCGAGCAGATCCTCGACGTACTGGCCTCCGGTCGTGAGGAACTTCGGGTCTTCCTTGCGAAGAACCCGGTTTCCGAGAATGCTGCCGGCCACGTGTACCCCCTGGTGATGCGGCCGCTTCGGGAGCGGCTGCGGTGTTCGATCACGGGTGACACTAGTCAGCTGTCAGGCCCGGTGTCGCCGCCTGCGGACGTCGTGTGCGAGGCGACTTCTTGCACGGCCGGTCAGCGGCCGGTCAGCGGCCGGTCAGGGCGCTGCGGGGGCGGCCGGTGCGGCCTGGCGGACGGCGACGATCTGGGTGAACGTGTCGTACGGCCACCCGGCCGGCAGCGGGAGCGGACCGGTCTGGGTGGGCAGCACCGAGATGCGTTCCTCGCCGGGGCCGATCACGCCGAGCTCGTCGCGAGCGGCTTCCTTCGCGCCCTCGGGCGTGCCGAGGTGGTCGACCTCGGTGCCGAGCTTGCGGTTGGCCTCGGTGAGCACAGCGAGCTCCTGCTGCTTCTCGACGATCTCGTCCTCCTGGCGCAACCACGCCTGTACGGGCAGCACGAACAGTGCCGCCACGATCGCGACCACGATGGCGAAGCCGGCGATGGCGAGGAACAGTCGATGCGGACGACGGGTCACCAGCTGATGGTCGTCGTCGATCGGCCGGCTGCCGAGCTGGGTCTGATCCGCCCGATCGGCGCGTGACCGATCGGGACGAGCACGGTCGTCGGCAACGGGGCGCAGGCCCGGGCCGACCGGGCGGACGCGCGGCGCACTGGCGCGCGGGCGCGGCACACCGCTCGTCTTGTGACCGTTGCTCATCGAGGACAGTCTCGCATCTCGATCCGCGCGGCGGGTGGCACCCTCCGCGCGGTCCGTCGGATGGGCGCGATGTCAGGTGCCGGTCAGCGCGGGGCGAGCGCGCTCCGGCCGCGGAACGCGGCCTGCTCGCCGAGCTGCTCCT
>JBILUM010000470.1:0-3201 GCA_044370995.1 Ilumatobacteraceae bacterium
CGGCTGTTCGCTCACGGAACACGAGTTGAGCTCCGGTCAGCTCGGCGCGACCTCGTCGAGGAACCAGTCGAACAGCCGGCGGGCCCGCTGCTCGACCGCGACGCCGTGCACATCGAAGCCCGCCATCACCGCCTCGGCCGTGGTGCCGTGGGCCTCGAAATAGCCGGGCGGGCAGTCGGCGACCCAGCCACCGATCAGCGACGCGGTGGACTCCGGGTGGAACTGCACACCGACGCTGCGACCGAGGCGGAACGCCTGGGTGCACAGTTCGTTGCGCGCCAACTCCGTGACACCGCCCGGCAGCAGGCACCGGTCGCCGTGCCAGGTGAGCCACGGGCCGGGATCGATCGCGTCGGGGAGATCGCTGTCGTACTCGTACCAACCGACCTCCGACGCCGGGGCCTTCTCGACCGTGCCGCCGAGCGCCGTGGTGAGCGCCTGCGCCCCGAAGCAGATGCCGAGCACCGGGACCCCGCTGTCGTGCGCCTGTCGGAGCATCGCGACCTCGCGGTCGATCCAGGTGCCGATGAGGTGCCGTTCGTACACACCGTGCACGGATCCGAGCGGCACGATGATGTCGAAGTCGGTGGGGTCCGGGAACGGGTGGTGGCTCTCCGTCGATCCCTCGGACTTCACCTGGTGCTGCACGAGTTCGAAGCCGCGTTCGATCAGGCGATCGCCGACGAGGCCGGGTCCGCCGCCGCCGTGCTCGTGCTGGACGATGAGGGCTCGCATCAGCTGCACCGTACCAACGTGCCATCGCTACGCTCCGGCCATGACGACCATCGGTGAGTCGATCACCCTCGCCCAGCTCGAGCTCGACCCGTACCCGGCGCTCGCCCGGCTCCGGGCGGACGAGCCGGTGAGCCACGTGCCCGACATGGACATGTGGCTCGTCACCCGGTGGGACGACGTGCAGCTGGTGCACGATCGGCCCGACCTGTTCACCTCCGCCACCGAGCCGAGCTGGCTCAACACCGTGCTCGGCAGGAACATGCTCGGCAGCGACGGCGACGACCACCGCCGGCTGAAGGACGCGTTGCAGCCGAGCTTCACCCCGACGGCGACCGGCCGGTGGGTGAGCGAACGCCTCCCCGAGATCTGCGACGAGCTGATCGACGCATTCGAGCCGTCGGGCACCGATCTCATGACCGCCTACGCCGAGCCGATCGCGGTGCGCGCGCTGCAGGACTCGCTCGCATGGGACAACGCCTCGTGGCAGCAGATCGGCGAGTGGACGCGAGGAGTGTGCACCGGCCTCGCCAACTTCGCGAACGACCCGGTGCTGTCGGGCATCGCGGCGAGGGCCAACACCGAGTCGGGCGAGTCGATCCGCGAGCGGGTGGTGCCCCACCTGGCCCACACCGGGCTCACCCCCGACGAGATCGTGAACAACGTGCGGCTCTGCATGTCGGGCGGCATCAACGAACCGCGCGACGGCATCGCCCTCGCGGTCTGGGCGCTGCTCACCCATCCCGCCGCGCTCGCCGACTGCCGCAGCGACGACACACTGTGGCGCAACGCGTGCGAGGAGCTGTTCCGCTGGATCTCCCCGGTCGCCACCTCGACGCGACAGACCACGGCAGATGCCACCGTGAGCGGGGTCACCATCCCCGCCGGCGCGCTGGTCGCCGCGGTCATCAGCAGCGCCAACCGCGACGAGCGACGCTGGTCGCACCCCGACCGGTACGACCTGCACCGCAAGGAGGGCCCGCACCTCGCGTTCTCCACCGGTCCGCACGAGTGCCTCGGCGCATGGCTGGGCCGCAGCACCGTGCGCGTCGCCGTGCAGCACCTGTTCCGTCGTCTGCCCGGGCTGCATCTCCGCGACGCTGACGGCGTCGACATCCGCGGGTTCGAGTTCCGCGGGCCGGTTCGCATGGACGTCGTCTGGTGAGCTGACCCGACAGGTCGTTCGGCCCCAAACGATCTCGCCGGTCGGTCTGCTACTTTTCGCAGCCATGGCGAATCGACGCATCCGGGTCATGTGGAGCGACCTCAACGGTCTGTCGCACGGGCGGTACGTGCCCGAGCGACGGATCCACGAGCACGGCCACCACGCGGTGACCACGCTCACGATGGGCATCGACCGGGAGATCATGCCGGTCGAGGGGTACGCCGCCGACGTCGGGTTCCCCGACCTGTCGACGGTGCCGCTGCCCGAGACGCGACACCCCGGGTGGGAGGTCGACACCGACGTCATGATCGCCGACCTCGAGTTCGACGGCGGCCCGCTCGCGCTCTCACCGAGGAGCGCGCTCAAGCGCGCCGTCGACGCGTGGCGTGCCCTCGGGTACGAGCCGATGATCGGGTACGAACTCGAGTTCTACGTGATGCGACCCGACGCTGCTGCGCCGGGCGGCTACGCCCCGCTCGATCTGCCGTCCCACCGCGTCTACGGCGTCGGTCTCGGCGGCATCGATCCCGAGCTGACGTTCGCCCTGTTCGACGCCGCGGAGAAGAGCGAGCTCGACGTCGAGGGCATCATGGCCGAGTTCTCCCCCGGGCAGATGGAGATGAACCTGAAGTACGGGCCGGCGCTCGACGCGGCCGACCGTGCGTTCATGGCCAAGGACATGGTGCGCGAGATCGCCCACCGGCACGGCCACTGGGCGACGTTCATGGGCCGCCCCATCGCCGAGGCGGTCGGCAGCGGACTGCACATCAACTTCTCACTGATCCCCACCGGTGGCGGCCGCAACGTGTTCGACGACCCGTCGGGCGAGCACGGCATGTCGAGCCTCATGCGCCAGTGCATCGGTGGCCTCCTCGCTCACTACGAGGGCATGGCGGCGCTGTCGGCGCCGACGGTGAACAGTTACAAGCGGCTCATGCCCGGCATCATCGCCGGGTACTGGGCCAACTGGGGACTCGACAACCGCATCAGCACGATGCGCGTGCCCGGTGAGCGGGGCGAGGCGACCCGCATCGAGAACCGCATGCCCTGCGGGTCGGCCAACGTGTACCTCGCCGCGGCAGCGATGCTGAACGCCGCCCTGCTCGGCGTCGTCGACGGCCTCGACTGTGGCGAGCCCCAGCAGGGCGACGGCGACACCGAGCCGAACACCGATCGGCACACGCCCCACACCCTGGCCGACGCCCTCGCGGCGTTCGAGGCCGACAGCGTGTTGTGCGAGGCGATGGGTCCCGACCTCGTCCGCGCGTATCTCGCGATCCGCCGCGACGAGGTGCGCCGCTGGG
>JBILUM010000473.1:0-3193 GCA_044370995.1 Ilumatobacteraceae bacterium
GGTCCTCGCCGCGTGCGGTGACTCGAACGTGGAACCGGCCGCCACCGACGGGTCGCCCACCACGACGCCCGGTTCGACGCCTGGATCGATCGGCCACCCGACCGGTGCCGACGTTGCGGTCATCCGGTACGGCGCCGAGGGCGGCTTCATCGCCCCGGAGACGCTCTTCGTCAACCTCCCGTCGCTCATCGTGTCCGGTGACGGCCGCGCGTTCGTGCCCGGCGTGGTGCCTGCGATCTACCCGGGGCCGCTCCTGCTGCCCATGAATGTGCGCACGATCTCCGAGGCGGGCATCCAGGACCTGCTCGCCCTCGCCTCGACCGCCTCGCTGCTGGCCGCACCCCCCGACTACACCGCCGAGATGATGGTGGCCGACGCGCCGGACACCGTGGTGCGCTTCACCGTCGACGCCGGCACCTTCGAGCACCGCGCCTACGCCCTCGGCTTCGGCGTCGACGACCAGGGCGCGCCGACCGCCGAGGTGACGCCGGCCCGGCAGGCGCTGCTCGACTACGTGCTGGTGCTGCAAGATCTCGCGTCGACCGTCGGCGCCGAGCTCGGCGAGGAGACGCTGTTCGAACCGGCCGAGTACCGCGTCCGGGCGACACCGGTGGTGGAGGCCGACCTCGCCGGCATGGACCCGGCGCCGACGATCGTCGATTGGCCGTCCTCGATCGGCTTCGACCTCGCGACCGCGGCCGAGTGCGCCCGGGTGCGCGCCGACGCCGTGGGATCGGTGTTCGCCGAGGCCGATCAGCTCACCTACTTCCGTCAGGGCGACGCGATCTACCGGATCGCCGTGGCGGGCGTGCTGCCGGGCGACCCGGCCTGCTGACGCCCGACACCGGCGCGGCTACAGCTCGAGCGGGACGTTCGCCTCGAGCTCGGCCAGCCAGGTGGTGGCGGCGGTGTCCGACGGCGCACGCCAGTCACCCCGTGGTGACAGCGAACCGCCGGAGGACACCTTCGGGCCGTTCGGCATGGCCGAGCGCTTGAACTGGCTGAACCCGAAGTAGCGGCGGCAGAACACGACGAGCCACGAGCGGATCGTCGCCAGGTCGTACGAGGTCTTCTTGGCCGCCGGGAACGCGTGCGGCCAGTCGCCGGCGTCGACGTCGCGCCAAGCGTGCCAGGCGAGGAACGCGACCTTCGACGGCCGTGACCCGTAGCGGAGCACGTGGAACAGGGTGAAGTCGTGCAGGGCGTAGGGCCCGATGGTGCCCTCGGTGGACTGGACCGAGCCGTCGGCGCCGGCCGGGACGAGCTCGGGCGTGATCTCGGTGTCGAGGATGGCCTGCAGGGTCGTGTCGACATCGGCGGTGAACTGCTCCGACGAGACCACCCAGCGGATCAGGTGCTGCATGAGCGTCTTCGGCACGCCGCCGTTGACGTTGTAGTGACTCATCTGGTCGCCGACGCCGTAGGTGCACCAGCCGAGGGCGAGTTCGGACAGGTCGCCGGTGCCGAGCACGATGCCGTTGCGCTGATTGGCGATGCGGAACAGGTAGTCGGTGCGCAGCCCGGCCTGCACGTTCTCGAACGTGACGTCGTAGACGGGCTCGCCGTCGGCGAACGGGTGGTCGATCTCGTCGAGCATGAGACGCGCAGTGGGGGTGATGTCGAGTTCGGCGGCGGTGACGCCGAGCGAACGCATCAGCGCATGCGCATTGGTCTTCGTGTGCTCGCTCGTGGCGAAGCCGGGGAGCGTGAAGGCGAGGATGTCGGTGCGCGGTCGGCCGAGCCGGTCCATCGCCTTCGCGGCGACGATGAGCGCGTGGGTGGAGTCGAGCCCGCCGGACACGCCGATCACGACCTTGGGGTGACCGATCGAGCGCAGGCGCTGCTCGAGCCCGGACACCTGGATGTTGTACGCCTCGTAGCAGTCGAGTTCGAGCCGGGCGTCGTCGGCGGGCACGAACGGGAAGCGCTCCACCTCGCGGCGCAACCCGAGGTCGCCGTCGGGGGCGTCGAGGGTGAAGGTGACGGTACGGAATGATGAGGTGCGCGTCGCGTGGGTGCGCCGGTTGTCGTCGAAGGTGCCGGTGCGCATCCGTTCGGCGCGCAGCAGCTCGAGGTCGACGTCGGCCACCGAGCGGCGAGGACCATCCGGGAACCGCTCGGTCTCGGCGAGCAGCACCCCGTTCTCGTAGATCATCGTCTGACCGTCCCACGACAGGTCGGTGGTCGACTCGCCTTCGCCGGCGGCTGCGTACACGTAGGCGGCGAGGCAACGCGACGAGGTCGACTTCACCAGCAGTCGACGGTCCTCGGCGCGGCCGACGGTGATCGGTGAGCCGGAGAGGTTGAGGAGCACGGTCGCGCCGGCGAGCGCGGCTTCGGCGCTCGGGGGGATCGGCACCCACATGTCCTCGCAGATCTCGGCGTGCACCACGAGTCCGGGCACGTCGTCGGCCGCGAACAACAGGTCGGGCCCGAACGGGACGTCGACACCGGCGAGCCTGATGCTGGCGCCGCGGAGGTCGTCTCCCGGCGCCATCTGGCGCCGCTCGTAGAACTCGCGGTAGGTGGGCAGGTAGCTCTTCGGCGCCACGCCGAGCAGGCGGCCGCGATGGGCGACGACCGCGCAGTTGTAGAGCCGGTTGCCGTGGCGCAGCGGCGCGCCGAACACCACGAGGGGCAGCAGGTCGGTGGTCGCAGCGACGATCTGACCGAGCGCGGACTCGACCGAGTCGAGCACGGCGTCCTGCAGCAGCAGGTCCTCGATCGAGTACCCGGTGAGGGTCAGCTCGGGGAAGACAGCGACCGCGACGCCCTCGTCGGCGCACGCCCGCGCCTGCTCGACGACGGCCGCTGCGTTGGCGGGCGGGTCGGCGAGCGTCGTCCGCGTCGTGACGGCGGCGACACGCACGAGGCCGTGCGCGTACAGGGAACGGAATTCCATGCCCCTATCCTGCCTGCCGCGCGCCCTCACCAGGCGCGTCGGCCCTCGGGAGTCGCCCGTCGTTCGCCGGATCTGGGCGTTCAGCGGCCGGAGAGGTGGCGGCGGAGGGTGAGCATGCCGACGATGGTGCCGCAGGCGAGCAGGGCGCTCATCGCTGCGGGCCAACCGAAGCCCGATCGTTCGTAGAGGGCGGTGGCGGGCACCGACACGATCGCCCGTCCCGACGTGCCGGCGGCGATCATCGCCCCGACACCGCGGGCGGGTGAGCCGGGCACGAGTCGCGAGCCGATC
>JBILUM010000472.1:0-3193 GCA_044370995.1 Ilumatobacteraceae bacterium
AGACGCACTGGGAGGACGATCCGGTCACCGCCCACGACGCCCTCGTCGAACTGGCCCGTCCGTACCTCGGCGACGCGGTGATCGTCGAGAGCCAGCTCAAGCGGTGGCGGTTCGCCACGCCGCGACGCATCTGGCCCGACGCGCACTGGAGCCCGGACGACCTGCCGAGCCTCGCGGTGGCGGGCGACGCGTTCGCCGGTCCCCGCGTGGAAGGCGCTGCGCTCAGCGGCCTGTCGGCCGCGGCTGCCATCGCGGCCGCTCTCTAGGACCGGCACCGTGGGCGGCTCACATCAGCACGGCCACCACGGTCACCACGCGCCGGAGGGGCTCGTGGCCGCCCCGATCGAGCGGATCCTGAGATTCGCCGTCATCGCGTGCGGCGTGCTCACGGTCATCGGGCTCGTGCTGCTGTGGCCGTCGGGCGATCGCAGCTCGCGCGACCCGGCGCTCCTCGATGCCGACCCGATCGCCGCGCGCGTCCAGTCGACCTCGGTGCAGCCGTGCTCGTACGACGCCACGATCGAGTGCTCGCTCGCCACACTGAGCATCACCGAGGGCGAGACCGCCGGCGAGGTGTTCACCTTCGAGGAACCCACGTCGGTCGCCGGCAAGCGGCTCGCCGCGGGCGACGACGTCCAGGTGCTCGCCTCCACCGCGATCGACGGCACCACGAACTACTCGTTCTACGAGTACGAACGGTCCACCCCGATGCTGCTGCTGTTGCTGCTGTTCGTCGTGGCCATCGTCGTGCTCGGTCGATGGCGCGGCGCCGGCGCACTCGCCGGGCTCGTCGTCAGCCTCGGCGTGATCGTGGTGTTCCTGCTGCCGTCGCTGCTCGACGGCAACCAGGCCGTGCTCGTCGCGCTCGTGGCCTCGTCGGTGATCGCGTTCATCGCGCTCTACCTCGCCCACGGCGTGAACACGATGACGACGGTGGCGTTGCTGTCGACGTTCGCCGCGCTCGTCATCACGGGCGTGTTGTCGTGGATCTTCGTGCGGCTGGCGAACTTCACCGGCTACACCGACGACAGCACGCAGATGCTCGATGCGCTGCAGGTGCCGATCGACCCGCGCGGCATCCTGCTCGCCGGCATCGTGATCGGCTCGCTCGGCGTGCTCGACGACGTGACCGTCACCCAGGTGTCGGCCGTCGCCGAACTCCGCGCAGCACAGCCGACGCTGCCCTCGATCGAGCTCTACCGCAGCGCGCTGCGCATCGGCCGCGACCACATCTCGTCCACCGTCAACACCCTCTTCCTCGCCTACGCAGGCGCCGCGCTGCCGCTGCTGTTGCTGTTCAGCGAGGCCGGCCAGTCCGTCGGGTCGATCGCCACGCGCGAACTCGTCGCGATCGAGGTGGTCCGCTCGCTCGTCGGGTCGATCGGCCTCGTCTCGGCCGTGCCGATCTCGACGTGGTTGGCTGCACAGGTGCTGCGCCCCCACCACGCCGACGACGCCGAACACACCGACCGGGGAGTTGCCCCGACGCGGGACGATTCGGGGAGCGACGCATGATCCCGCTCGACGACGACCTCCGCGACCGGATGCGCCGCCACCTCGCCGAGCACTCCGTGCGCTCGATCGCACCCGACGATCGCAAACGTGCCGCCGTCGCCATCGTGGTCGTCGACAGCCATCCCGACGACGAGGCCGACGACCCGGCCGAGGTCACCGTCGACGACCTGTCGGTCATCCCTGGCGACATCTCCGGCCTCGACGGCCGGATGCAGGGCGTGTCGGGCGGGGCGGCGTTCCTGCTCTGCCGGCGCGCCTCGCGGATGAACCGCCACGGTGGACAGTGGGCGTTGCCCGGTGGGCGCGTCGACCCGGGCGAGACGCCGGTCGAGACGGCGCTGCGCGAACTCGACGAGGAGTTGGGCGTGCGCCTCGGGGAGGACGCGGTGCTCGGCATCCTCGACGACTACGCCACCCGCTCGGGCTACATCATGACCCCGGTGGTCGTGTGGGGCGGCGCCGGGCTCGAACTCGCACCGAACCCCGACGAGGTCGCCCACGCCTACCGCATCGGGCTCCACGAGCTGTGCCGCGACGACTCGCCCCGGTTCGTGACGATCCCCGAGAGCGACCGGCCCGTCGTGCAGGTGCCCCTCGGCGGCGACCTCATCCACGCGCCCACCGGCGCCGTGCTCGTGCAGTTCCGTTGGGTCGGCATCGAGGGTCGGCTCCACGAACGGGTCGACGAGTTCGAACAACCGGTGTTCGCCTGGAAGTGACGGGCATCGTGACCGGCAGCGTGATCGTGACGGGCGGGGGTGTCCCGAGGTGAGCGAGCGCGACGTCATCGAAGCGACCGAGCGGCCGGCCACGCGTGCGTCGCTCACCGCCGACCTCCGCGCCCTCGGCATCTCGGCCGGCGATGTGATGGCGGTGCACTCGTCGATGGCGGCGCTCGGCTACGTCGTGGGCGGTCCGCAGGCCGTGGTGGAGGCATTGCTCGACGCGGTCGGTCCGACCGGCACGCTCACCATGCCCGGCCACAGCAGCGACTGGTCCGATCCCGCGCAGTGGCAGCACCCGCCGGTGCCCTCGTCGTGGTGGGACACCATGCGCGAGCACATGCCGGCGTTCGACCCGCACCTCACCCCGACCCGACAGATGGGTGCGATCGTCGAGACCTTCCACCGGGTGCCCGGCGTGCGTCGGAGTTCGCACCCGATGGTGTCGCACCTCGCGTTCGGCCCCGACGCCGACCTCATCGTCACCGACCACGCCCTGGACGACGGATTCGGCGAGCGGTCGCCGCTCGCCCGGCTGCACGACCTCGACGCCGTCGTCGTGCTGCTCGGTGTCGGCCATGCCAACAACACGTCGCTCCACCTCGCGGAGCACCGTGCCGTGTGGGAGGGCAAGGCGTGGAGCGCACAGGGTGCCCCGGTGCTCGTCGACGGCGAGCGGCGGTGGGTCACCTTCGACGACCTCGACAGCGACAGCGCCGACTTCGAGGCGGTTGGCGCTGCGTTCGCCGCGACCGGCGGCGTGCGATCCGGCACCGTCGGCGCCGCGCCGGCCCGGGCGATGTCGCAACGGGCGCTCGTCGACTTCGCCGCCGACTGGTTCACGCGGCACCGCCCCGGCTCACTCGGGTCGGCCGCCGACTGACCGGCGGGCGATCTCAGGGAGGGCCTCAGGCGTCGACGCACTCCTCTCGGAAGTACACCGCCAACCGGTCGTT
>JBILUM010000474.1:0-3181 GCA_044370995.1 Ilumatobacteraceae bacterium
GTTCCCCGACGTGTTCCTGCTCGGCATGGAGGAGGGCGTGTTCCCGCACACCCGGGCGCTCACCGAACCGACCGAACTCGAGGAGGAACGCCGTCTCGCGTACGTGGGCATCACCCGCGCCCAGCGCAAGCTGCACCTCACCCATGCGTGGAGCCGCAGCCTGTTCGGCAGCACCCAGTACAACCCGCCCAGCCGGTTCATCGACGAGATCCCGCCCGACCTCATCGAGGTGAAGGGCAACGGCGGTGGCCGCAGCAGCTACGGCCGCCAGAGCTACCGCGACCGTGATCGCGATCGCAGCTACGGCCAGGCGCCCGAGTACAAGCGGCGCAGCCCGCTGTCGTCGTTCGATCCCGACGAGGACGCCTCAGAGGCACACCGCGAACGGGTGGTCGAGGCCGCGCTGCGCGCCGGACGCAACCAGCCGGTGCAGTCCGGCGCCGAATCGTTGGGTCTGAAGATCGGCGACGACGTCGAGCACCCCACCTTCGGCGAGGGCATCATCCTCGAGGTGCGCGGCGAGGGCGACCGGGCCGAGGCCACCGTGCGGTTCCCGGGCGTCGGCACCAAGCACCTGTCGCTCGCCTGGGCACCGCTGAAGAAGCTCTGACCGTGCGGCTTCACGTCGTCGGCACCCTCCGGTTCGTACTGCTCGGTGCGGTGTCCGGCGTGCTCGCCGGCCTGGCATCGTTCGTGTTCCTCGAACTGCTCGACGTCGTCACCGACCAGCGTCTCCAGCACGGCCGGCTCGTCTGGTGGCTCCCCCTCGGCGGCCTCGTGATCGGGCTCGGCTACCACTGGTTCGGTGGCCGTGCCGCCGGGGGCACCGCACTCGCCGTCAGCGAAGCGCACGCGTACACGCGTGGCACGCCGGCCCGGATGGCGCCGATGGTGCTCGTCGGCACCCTGCTCGGCCACCTGTTCGGCGCCTCCATCGGCCGCGAGGGCACGGCAGTGCAGATGTCGTCGTCACTCACCGACGCCGCAGCCCGGGCGGGGCGCCTCGACCACCACCACCGTGCGGTGCTCGCCCGGGCCGCGCTCGCCGGCGGTTTCGGCGCGGTGTTCGGCGTACCCCTCGCCGGCGTCGTGTTCGCGATGGAGGTCGCCCGTCGGCGCACCTGGTCGGCGATCGCGGCATCGGTGCCCGCGGCCGTCGTCGGCCACCTCGTCGTGATCGGCCTCGGTCACGATCACGCCGATCGGGCACCGGTGCAGGTGCCGTTCGGCTTCGACACGTTCCTGCTGCTCGCCGTCGCCGGCCTGTCGTTCGGTGTGGCGGCCCGCTGGTTCGCATCGGCGGTCCCGTTCACGAAGCGGACGATGGCGACGCTCATGCCGTGGGCGCCGTTGCGGCCGGTGATCGGTGGTGTCGTCACGCTCGTGCTGATGGTGCTCGTCGGTCGCGACTATCTCGGGTTGTCGCTCCCACTGCTCGACACCGCACTCGAGGGCGTCCCCCGCGACTGGTACGACCCGATCCTGAAGTTCGTGTTCACCGTGGTCGCGCTCGGCACCGGCTTCGTCGGCGGCGAGGTCACCCCGCTGTTCGTGATCGGCGCCTGCCTGGGCTCGGTGGTGGCCGATCCGCTCGGGTTGCCGCAGCCGGCGATGTCGGCGCTCGGGCTGGTCGCCGTGTTCGGTGCCGCCGCTCACGTGCCCCTGGCCTGCACCGTCATGGCGGGCGAGCTGTTCGGCGTGCACGCGATGGTGCCGGCGTTGGTGGTGTGTCTCGCGGCTCGTGCCGTCGCACGCGGCGACAGCATCTACGCCCACCCAGCAGCGGCCATGTTGGCCGCGTAGGCGATGCGGGTGACGTCGGCATGCCTCCTGGGGGGGTGGGGGCGAGGCGAGGCGCAGCGTCGGACGGCCGGACCGATCGTCCGGCCGTGCCGGTCAGTCGGCTTCGCTGATCGCGAACTCGGGACAGTTGGCGATCGCGAGACGCGCCTTGTCCTCGAGTTCGGCGGGCACGATGCCATCGTTGAGCACCAGCGCCGAGCCATAGTCGTCGACGTCGAAGAGCTCGGGAGCCAGGGCGTAGCACCGGTTGTGCCCCTGGCACTTGTCACTGTCGATCCGAATTCGCATGAGCGGTCACTGTAAACGAAAGTTGAGACATGTCGAACAGAAGCGTCTCATTGTCTCTCCTGCTCCCCCCGTCGGAGGGCAAGGCGCAGGGCGGACGTGGACACTGGGACCCGGCGACCGGCAAGGTCGCCTCGTTCGCGGGGCTCGCCGAGCGTCGTGAACAGGTGGCCCGCGCGCTCGCCGAGGTCGGCGGCGGCGACGAGAAGCTGCTCGGCGTCGGCGGGGCGCACCTCACCCGCGCCCAGTCGGCCAACAGCTCGCTGCTCGGCGCACCCGTGCTGCGCGCCGCCGAGCGGTACACCGGCGTGGTGTGGGACCACCTCGACCTGGCCTCGATGTCGCCCGAGCATCGCAAGCGGGCGGGCGCCTCGATCGCGGTCGTATCGGGACTGCTCGGCGTGGTGGGGGTCGACGATCGCATCCCCGATTACCGGTTGAAGATGGGCGCGTCGCTGGCGCCGATGGGCAAGCTGTCGACCTGGTGGCGGCCCGCGGTGTCGGAGGCGATCAACACCTGGGCCCGGCGCCGGTTCGTGATCGACGTGCTCCCGAACGAGCACCGGGCGGCGTGGGTGCCCGACGGCGTGCGCGGGGTGTCGGTCTCCTTCGTCGAGCGCGGCGCGGCTGGCACCGCGAAAGTGGTGGGCCACGACGCCAAGGCCGCGAAGGGTCGCCTCGCCCGCCACGTGCTCACGTTCGACGGCCATCCGGAGGACGCGCTCGCGACCTGGTCCGATGATCGATTCGCCATCGTCGTCGTGGCACTGTGACGTCCATGGATCAGGCGTTCATCGACCGCATCAACGCCCAGACGGCGTACGAGTTCGCCCGCACGGCGCCGCCGGACGACTTCCCGAAGCTGCCCGACCTGCCGCTCGGTCGCTATACCGATCAGCACCTGTGGGAGCTCGAACACCGGCACGTGTTCGGACGGAACTGGATCTTCGTCGCCCACGCGAGCGAGCTGTCCGGTGCCGGCGACTATCGCACCGTCGACGTCGTCGGTCGGCCGCTCGTGCTGGTGCGCGGCGACGACGGTGTGGTGCGCGCGTTCTTCAACGCCTGCCGCCATCGCGGCGCCCCCGTGGTG
>JBILUM010000475.1:0-3171 GCA_044370995.1 Ilumatobacteraceae bacterium
CGGCATCAAGAACGGCTTGTCCAACTCACGCTGGGGCTCCGGGATCGACGCATCACACGCAGCCATCAGATCCATGATCTTCTCCTGCCACGCCGCATCACCCTCGAGCGCCTTCAACGCCGACACACGCACCACCGGAGCATCATCACCCGGGAACTCGTACTCGTTGAGCAACTCACGAACCTCGAGCTCCACCAACTCGAGCAACTCCTCGTCTTCGACCATGTCAGCCTTGTTCAACGCCACCACGATGTACGGCACACCCACCTGACGGGCCAACAACACATGCTCACGCGTCTGCGGCATCGGACCATCGGTCGCCGCGACCACCAAGATCGCACCATCGACCTGCGCCGCACCCGTGATCATGTTCTTGATGTAGTCAGCATGACCAGGCATGTCCACATGCGCATAGTGACGATTCGCCGTCTCGTACTCGATATGAGCAATCGAGATCGTGATACCACGCGCCTTCTCCTCCGGCGCCTTGTCGATCTGATCGAACGGCGTGTACGCCGCCAACCCACGATCCGCCAACGTCTTGGAAATCGCAGCCGTCAACGTCGTCTTACCATGGTCGATATGACCCATCGTGCCGATATTGACGTGCGGCTTCGTGCGCTCGAACTTCGCCTTGCTCATGAAAATCTCCGTTGCTCGGATCCAGTGGGTTGTCAAAGAACGCAGGGAGCCTAGCGGCTCGTCACGCCCGCTCCACACGTGCGGGACGGACTTCGCGAGCGACCCGCTCGGACCACACCGTCCCGGCCGACCCTGCGTGAGCTGGTCCGGGACGCGGACGGGACGCGGACGGGACGCGGACGGCGCGTGCTCGGCAGGCATGTCAGCATGGCCGGATGAACGCCGAATCACGCCTCGCCGAACTCGGGATCGAGCTCCCGCCGCCCAGCCCGGCGGCAGGGATGTACGTGGCCGCCGTGCGCACCGGGAACCTGGTGTTCCTGTCCGGTGCCGGCCCGACGCGACCGGACGGGTCGAACGTCGTCGGCAAGGTCGGCCTCGACGAGGGTGGCACGGTCTCGATCGAGGACGCCCGCCATGCCGCCCGGCTCACCGGGCTGCAGTTGCTCGCCAAGCTGCGCGACGAGATCGGCTCGCTCGATCGGGTCGTGCGCGTGGTGAAGTTGCTCGGCATGGTGAACCCTGCGCCGGGCTTCAACCGCACACCGGCCGTCATCGACGGATGTTCGGAGCTGTTCATCGAGGTGTTCGGCGAGGCGGGCCGCGGCGCCCGTTCGGCGGTCGGGATGGCCGAGTTGCCGTTCGACATCGCCGTGGAGATCGAGGCCGTCGTGGAGATCGACCCGACGGCCTGACCCGGCAGGTGACCCGGCCAGCTGACCGCCTGCCACCTCGGGAAACGCGCTGATATATCAAATGTATACTCCGGCGATGTCCCTTGCCTCACGCCTCCAGAACCTTGGCACCGAGACGGCCTTCGCGGTGTCGCTCGCAGCTGCCGACTGGGCCGCCAAGGGGAATCGGGTCTTCCCGTTCCACCTCGGTGACATGAATCTGCCCACGCCGGCCAACGTCGTGGCTGCGATGGACCGGGCGATCGCCGACGGCAAGACCGGCTACTGCGCTGCCGCCGGGATCGCCCCACTGCGCGAGGCGCTCGCCGCCGACGTGGGCGCACGCCGCGGCATGTCGTTCGAGCCCGGCAACGTGGTGGTACAGCCCGGCGGCAAGCCGGTGATCGGCAAGTTCGTCCAGACCGTCATGGAGCCGGGCGCCGAGGTGCTGTACCCGAACCCCGGCTACCCCATCTACGAGAGCCAGATCGAGTACTTCGGCGGGACGGCCGTGCCGTACCGCTACGTCGAGACACCGACGGGCTTCGCGCTCGACCTCGAGTACCTGGCGGCCCACATCACGCCGCGCACGACCGCGCTCATCTACAACGACCTGCAGAACCCCCTGTCGTCGGAGAGCAGCCGCGAGGAGATGGAGGCCGTGGCCCGCCTCGCGATCGACCACGATCTGTGGGTGCTGAGCGACGAGGCGTACTTCGAGATGCGCTACGCGGGCGAGAGCACCTCGATCGCGAGCCTCCCCGGCATGAAGGACCGGACGGTCATCCTCTACACCTTCTCCAAGAAGTTCGCGATGACGGGCTGGCGGCTCGGCGCAGCGATCGCGCCGCTCGCGGTCGCCGAGCAGATCGCGAAGCTCAACACCAACGACGAGTCGTGCACTGCGCACTTCGTGCAGTGGGCGGGCGTCGAGGGCATCACCGGCGACCAGTCGGGTCCCGCTGCGCTGCGCGACGTGTTGCGGGTGCGGCGCGATGCGGCGGTCGACGGGGTGAACGCGATCCCCGGGATGCACACGGCTCGACCCGACGCGACCTTCTATCTGTTCGTGAACGTGACCGAGGCCATGGCGGCGAAGGGGTTCACCGACGTCGCCAACTTCGCGGCCGCTGCCCTGCACCAGACCGGCGTGTCGTTCTGCACGCGCCGACATTTCGGACGACCACAACCGGACGAGGAGCAGCAGTACATCCGGCTCGCGTACTCGGGCATCTCCGACGCCGACATCACCGAAGCGCTCGGCCTGCTGGGTCAGTGGGTGACGGCATGAGCGCCACCCAGCACCCCACCGATCGGCCCTCGAATCACCAGTTGGGCAAGGTGGTCGTCACCGGCAGGATCCCGCAACCGGGTCTCGACCTGCTGATCGGCGCCGACCACACCGTCGTGTCGTGGGACGACGAGACCGCGATCGGTCGCGACGAACTGCTGCGCCGCGTCGCCGGTGCCGACGTCATCGTGTCGCTGCTCACCGAGAAGATCGACGCCGAACTGCTCGACGCCGCAGGCCCGCAGCTGCGCGCCGTGTGCAACGTGGCCGTCGGTTACAACAACATCGACGTCCCGGCGTGCCGCGAGCGTGGCGTGATCGCCACCAACACGCCTGGCGTGCTCACCGACGCCACCGCCGACATCGCGATGGCGCTCGTGCTCATGACCACGCGCCGGCTGGCCGAGGGTGAGCGGCTCATTCGCTCGCGCCAGCCGTGGCAGTGGGGCATGTTCATGATGCTCGGCACCGGGCTGCAGGGTGCCCGTCTCGGGCTCGTCGGCATGGGGCAGATCGGCACCGCGCTGGCCCGCCGGGCGAAGTCGTTCGGCAAGACCATCGGGT
>JBILUM010000477.1:0-3163 GCA_044370995.1 Ilumatobacteraceae bacterium
TCGTCGGCGCGCGAGACCCTCGTCAACGTCGAGACGGTCATCATCGACGAGATCCACGCGCTCGCGGCAACCAAGCGCGGCGCTCACCTGGCGATGTCGCTCGAACGGCTCGAGCAGGTCACCAAGGTGCCGCCCCAGCGCATCGGGCTGTCGGCCACGCAGCGGCCGCTCGAGGAGGTCGCCCACTTCCTCGGCGGCCACACCGACGATGGCGCGCTCCGGCCGGTGGTCATCGTCGACGCGGGCATCCGCAAGACGTTGGAGATCGACGTCGTGGTGCCCGTCGAGGACATGGGCGACCTCGGCAGTGCGGCGGCCCCGGCCCCCGACATCCGCAGCGGTCCGGTCGGCTCCGTGGCCCCGGCCCGCACCAGCATCTGGCCGAGCATCTACCCCCGGATCCTCGAGCAGATCCTGGCGCATCGCACCACGATCGTGTTCACCAACGCCCGCCGTCAGGCCGAACGCCTGGCCGCACGGCTCAACGAGCTGTACGCCGACCAGCTGGCCGCGGCGGCCCAGGCCGAAGGTGCCACTTCTGGCCAGACATCGGGCCACGAGGGCCCGATCGAGCTCGTGAAGGCGCACCACGGATCGCTCGCCCGCGAACAGCGCGTGGTCATCGAGGACGAGCTCAAGCGGGGCACGCTGCGCGGCATCGTCGCGACCTCCAGCCTCGAGCTCGGCATCGACATGGGCGCCGTCGATCTCGTCATCCAGGTCGAGTCCCCCGGTGCGGTGAGCCGCGGCCTGCAGCGCATCGGTCGTGCCGGCCACTCGGTCGGCGAGCCCAGCAAGGGCACGCTGTACCCGAAGCACCGCGGCGACCTGCTCGAGGCCGCGGTGGTGGTGCGGCGCATGCTCGACGGCGACATCGAGAGCACACGGTTCCTGCGCAACCCGCTCGACGTGTTGGCGCAACAGATCGTGGCGCACGTCGCCATCCAGGGCGGCACCGGCGACGTCACCGTGGCCGACCTCGGCCGGCTCGTCCGCCGGTGCGCGTGCTTCCACGAACTCAGCGACGAGCTGCTCGCCAACGTGCTCGACCTGTTGTCGGGCCGGTACCCGAGCGAGGAGTTCAGCGAGCTCCGCCCGCGACTGGTGTGGGACCGCGTGAACGACACGGTGCGCGCCCGCGAGGGCTCGCGCCGGCTCGCGGTCACCAGCGGCGGCACCATCCCCGACCGGGGTCTGTTCGGCGTCTTCCTGCCCGACGGCACCCGGGTCGGCGAACTCGACGAGGAGATGGTGTACGAGAGTCGCCCGGGCGAGACGTTCCTGCTCGGCGCATCCACCTGGCGCATCGAGGACATCACCTTCGAACGCGTCACCGTCACTCCCGCCCCCGGGCAGCCCGGCAAGATGCCGTTCTGGCGCGGCGACCGCCCGGGGCGTCCGCTCGAGCTCGGTCGGGCCCTCGGTGCGTTCCAGCGCGAGATGCGCGCCCTCGACGCCCCCGAGGCGTTGGCGCAGCTCGGCGGCCGCTACCAGCTCGACGCGTTCGCCGCCAACAACGTGCTGCTCTACCTCGAGGAACAGGCCCAGTCCACCGGGGTGGTCCCCGACGACCGCACGGTGGTGGTCGAGCGCTTCCGCGACGAGATCGGCGACTGGCGCGTGTGCATCCTCAGCCCGTTCGGCACACCGGTGCACGCACCGTGGGCGATGGCGATCGAGCGTCGGCTCATGGACCGTTTCGACATGCCGGTCGAGACGATGTGGGGCGACGACGGCATCGTGCTCCGCCTGCCCGAGGCGGCCGACGAGCTGCCGATCGAGGAGCTCGTCATCGACCCCGACGACATCGACGAGTTGGTGCTGTCGTCGTTGCCGCAGACCTCGCTGTTCTCGGCCCGGTTCCGCGAGTGCGCGGCGCGTGCGTTGCTGCTGCCGCGTCGTCGCCCCGACCGGCGCACGCCGTTGTGGCAGCAGCGGCAGCGGGCGGCAGATCTGTTGGCGGTCGCGGCGAAGTACCCGAGCTTCCCGATCCTGCTCGAGACCTCGCGCGAGTGCGTGCAGGACGTGTTCGACCTGCCGGCGCTGCGCGAGGTGCTCACCCAGCTGCGCAGTCGGGCGGTGCGCGTCGTCACCGTCGACACGCCCAAGGCGTCTCCGTTCGCGCAGAGCCTGCTGTTCAACTGGATCGCCGCCTACATGTACGAGGGCGACGCGCCGCTGGCCGAACGACGTGCCGCCGCGTTGGCGCTCGACCGCGACCTGCTCCGCGACCTGCTGGGCGCCGAGGAGCTGCGCGAGCTGCTCGACCCCGGCGTGCTCGCCGATCTCGAACTCGAGCTGCAGTGCCTCATCGAGGGTCGCCGGGCCCGCGACCCCGACGAGCTGCACGACGTGCTCCGCAAGGTGGGCGATCTCAGCCCCACCGAGATCGATCTCCGCTGCGAGGGCGCCGACGGTCGCGCCTGGATCGACGAGTTGGTGCGAGCCCGCCGCGCCGTCGAGCTCGGCATCGGCGATGAGATGCGGTTCATCGCGGCCGAGGACGCGGCCCGTTACCGCGACGCGCTCGGGTGCTCGCTGCCGCTCGGCCTGCCGCGGGCGTTCACCGAACCCGTGCCCCTGCCGCTCGAGTCGCTCGTCGCCCGCTACGCCCGCACCCACGCCCCGTTCGTCGCCGACGACGTCACCCGACGGTTCTGCGTGCCGGGCACGCGCATCGCCGGTGCCCTCGCCGCGTTGGAGGCCGACGAGCGGCTCGTGCGCGGCGAGTTCCGCCCCGACGGCTCGAGCCGCGAGTGGTGCGACGTCGACGTGCTGCGCCAGCTGCGTCGCCGGTCGTTGGCGATGCTGCGCCGCGAGGTCGAGCCCGTCGAGCCCGACGCCTACGCACGCTTCCTCACCCAGTGGCACGGCATCCCGGGTGAGCGGCGCGGCCTCGAAGCGGTGGTCGAGGCGCTCGGCCTGGTGCAGGGCACGGCGCTCGTGGCCAGCTCGCTCGAGACCGATGTGCTGCCGAGCCGGGTGCGGGGGTACCGACCGTCCGATCTCGACGAGCTGTGCACCGCGGGCGAGATCATCTGGATCGGTGCCGGGTCGGTCGGTGCGCACGACGGCCGGGTGCGGCTGTTCTTCGCCGATCAACTCCCGTTGCTCGCGCCGTCGATCGAGCCGATCGACCCGCCGCCCGGCCCCGTGCACGACG
>JBILUM010000478.1:0-3160 GCA_044370995.1 Ilumatobacteraceae bacterium
CCGTGCGCATGGCAGGCGGCGGCGATCGCCGCCCAGCCATCGGCGCAGCGCTCGGCGAGCGGGGCCCGTTCGTACGGCCAGTCGCTCGGGTGCACGCTCGCACCCTCGGTGACGATCACCCCGCAGCCACCCCGGGCACGCCGGGCGTAGAACGCGGTGTGCCGCGCCGTGAAGCGCCGTTCGTCGTCGGCGAGGTTGGTGACGATCGGACCGAACATCACCCGGTTCGGCGCCGTCATTCCGCGCAGCTGCAGCGGTTCGAGCAGCTGCATCTCAGCCGGCGACGCGCTCGAGCACGAACACCGGGATCGTGCGTTCGGTCTTGGCCTGGTACTCGGTGAAGAACGGCATGATCTGGGCCTGCTGGTCGAACAGGCGCTGGCGCTCGTCGCCGTGCACCTCGACAGCCTGTGCGGTGTAGGTGTCGGTGCCGTACTCGACGGTGACCTCGGGGTTGGCGACGAGGTTGTGGTACCAGGCCGGGTTCGAGGGCGCTCCGCCCATCGAGGCGATGATGACGACCCGGTCGTCGTCGGTGCTGCACACCAACGGGGTGGTGCGCTCGACGCCGCTCTTGGCTCCCCGGTGGGTGACGAGCACCATCGGCTTGCCGTCGAAGAAGCCACCGACCACACCACCTCGCTCGCGGAACTCGGTGATCACCTTGGTGTTGAAGTCGTCGATGTCGGTCACGCCGGCGACGTTACCCGGCGATACCCGCCACGCCGCTCAACGGGATTTCGTCGGCTCCCGGTTCGCGGAGAGCTCGCGACCGCGCACCAGGCGCTTGATGTTGTCGGTGTGCCGCAGCATCACCAGCAGGGCCAGACCGACCGTGGCAGCGACCTCCCAGGCGGGGCTTCCCTCGAGCGCGATGCTGATCGGCATCCCGATCGCGATGATGATCGAACCGAGCGACGCCGTGCCGGTGAGCTTCCGGGTGATCAGCCACACCACGGTGAGCACGGCGAACACGAGCGGGTGGAGCACCACCATGGCACCACCGACCGTGGCGACCCCCTTGCCACCCTTGCCCCGCCGGGTGATCGGGTACATGTGGCCGAGCACCGCCGCGGCTGACAACGCATAGGCCTGGGGCCGCTCGAGGACGGCGAGCCCGACCGCGGCCGGGATCGCTCCCTTCAACCCGTCGAGCGCGAACACGAGCACACCCCACGCCGTGCCCAGCGTGCGGGCGACGTTCGACGCCCCCGGGTTGCCCGACCCCACGGCCGTGATATCGATGCCCTTCGACCGCGCCACGAGCACAGCACTCGGGAACGTGCCCAACAGGTAGGCGGACGGCAGCAGGATCGCGAGCATCACGGTGGAGCAACGCTACGGCGGCGCGTTCCGCTGCAGCGGGATAGCGTGCGCCCATGCCGACCTCCGAGGCGAATCCCATCGTGGCCGACACCGGCGAGTTCATCGCGTTCGGCTTCGCCACGGTGGTCTTTCTCCTCCTGATGGCTTCGCTCGTCGGGTTCGCTGCCTGGAAGATCGTCGCCACCCGTCGTCTCGCCCAGCGCAACGGGGCGTCCGACGCCGACGCCACCACCCTCGCCGTCTTCGGCGGCACCGTCGGCACCGCGGCTGCCTACCTGAAGCCGGCCGTCGGGGGCCAGGCCACCCAGCCCGTCGCCGCCTCACCGATGACCCGCGAGGAGCTCATCACCGAGGTCCGCGACCTCGAGGCCAAGGGCCTCATCACCCCCGACCAGGCCGAGCGACGAGTCGACGAGATCCTCCGCAGCATCTGATCACCGACCTCTGCCGGAGCACGGTCGTCCACGACCATCCTGCGGCAAAGGTCGCAGTTCGGCGGGCCGGGCGAGTGCCGGGCGAGTGCGGGCGGGTCAGCTGCCGGCGACGGGGATGAGTTTGCGGGTGAGCGACACCGGCTTGCTGTGGTCCATCGCCGGCTTGGGCGTGAGGGCCGAGTTCACACCGGCGAGCGCCTCGTCGGCAGCGCCGCCGACGCACTCCGGGTCGGGGCCGTCGAGCGGGAGCCCGGTGAAGAACTTCGCCGCCATGCAGCCGCCCTGGCAGGCATTCCAGCTGCCGCAGCTGGCGCAGGCGCCGGCGGACTGCGGCTCGCGCAGCTCGAGGAACAGATCGCTCTGCTTCCACACCTTGGAGAAGCCGCCCTCGGCGCGGACCGAGCCGGCCTTGAACTCGTCGTGGATGACGAACGGGCAGGCGTACACGTCGCCGATCGGGTCGATGAGGCACACGACGCGGCCGGCGCCACACATGTTCAACCCGGGCAGCGGGTCGCCGAGTGCGTTGAGGTGGAAGAACGAGTCGCCGGTGAGCACGTTCTCGCCGTTGGCCATCAGCCAGTCGTAGATCTGGCGCTGCTGGGCGTTGGTGGGGTGGAGGTCGTGCCAGCTGTCGGCACCGCGCCCGCTGGGCCGCAGGCGGGTGACCCGCAGCTGCGCTCCGTAGGAGTCGGCGAGCGCCTTGAACTCGTCGAGCTGGTCGACGTTGTGGCGGGTGACGACGACGCTCAGCTTGAACGGGCCGTTGCGCTCGACGAACCCGGCCGTGCGCAGGTGGTCCATGGCGCGGATCGCGGTGTCGTAGCTGCCGATGCCGCGCACGGCGTCGTTGGTGGCGGCGTCGGTACCGTCGAGGCTGATCTGGATGTCGAGGTAGTCCATCGCCGTGAGTCGGCGGGCCTTCTCGGCGTCGATGTAGGCGCCGTTGGTGGAGAACTTCACGCCGATGTCGCGGCCGATCGCGTACTCCACGAGCTCGAAGAAGTCGCGGCGGATCATCGGCTCGCCGCCGCCGATGTTGATGTAGAAGACCTGCAGATCGTGCAGTTCGTCGAGGACACGCTTGGCCTCGTCGGTGGTGAGCTCGCGCGGGTCGCGCTGGCCGCTCGACGACAGGCAGTGCACGCAGGCGAGGTTGCACGCGTACGTCAGCTCCCAGGTGAGGCAGATGGGGGCGTCGAGCCCGTGCTTCAGCTGGCCGACGAGGGATTCAACGCTCACGGACGATCTCCGAGGACTTGAGTGATGCGAATGCCGTGGCGAAGCTCTGCCAGCGGGCGGGTGCGATCTCGCACGCCTCGAGCGTGGCGGCGAGCGACGGGTGGTCGGACAGTTGCTTGGCGACGGCCACCATGTCGAGGTGCTTCAGGAAGACGAGT
>JBILUM010000479.1:0-3155 GCA_044370995.1 Ilumatobacteraceae bacterium
GGGATCGGGGAGCCCGTGTGCCCCGGTGACATGACGCAGCGAGCCGCGCACGACCACGCTCCAGGCCTGGCGTGTCGACTCGTCCACCTGGTCCACCTCGAACGAGGCCGGCCCTTCGTACCGGCCGATCAGCGTCTGCGGGCCGGTGCGCATCACCACCTGGCACGCCTCGTCCGGACCGATCACGAGGAAGTTCACCGGGAGCGCCAGCGGGAACCCGTGGTCGAGGACGCACACCCGGCCGATGTGCTGGGACCGGAGGAGGGACACGCTCTCCCAGCCGGGGAGCTCGAAACGTTCGGTACTCATGGCAGCCTCCTGATCGTCGCGGGGTGGTACGGGTGAGATGTCCTGGTGGAAAAGCGACGGGGCCCCGATCGTCACCGACGATCGGGGCCCCGCCGCATCCCTCGGCTACTGGGTGACGATCAGTGCGGAGACCATGCCGAACATGCCCTGCTGGCTCTCGGCGTGGGTGAGGATGTGGCAGTGCCAGGCCCACACGCCGAGGTCGGTCGCCTTGTAGAGCACGGTGTACCGCTCGCCAGGTGCGATGTTGATGGTGTCGCCGGGCATCGGGAAGTCGAGGGGGATGCCGTCCTTCGCGATGATCCACCCCATCGGCTGGTGCAGGTGCATCGGGTGGGCGGTGAGGCCCTCGTTGTAGTAGTTCACCTTCATGACCTCACCCATGCGCAGGGTGTAGGCCTCGGTGGCGGGGAAGCTCTTGCCGTTGAGGCTGAGGCCGATGGTGCCGGCGTCGTTGAGCACCATGTTCACCGTCTTGTCGACCTTGGTGTAGCCCTTCTCCTTCAGGTAGTCCGGGATCGGCATCTCACCGATGGTGAACGCACCGAACAGGCCGTCGGGGATCTGCTCCTGGCCGTTCGTGTGCGAGTGGTAGATGCCGACCGCCGGCTCGAGGGCGGTGAACTCGTACACGTACTCGCCGCCGGGCTGGATCACGTGCTGGGTGTAGGGCTCGACGCCGTCCATCGAGTTGGGCACCCGGATGCCGTGGAAGTGCACGCTGGTGCCTGTGTCGAGCAGGTTCTTCACGTTCATGCGGAACTTGTCGCCGACCTCGAGGTGGATCTGCGGGCCGGGCACGACACCGTTGTAGGCCTTCGCCGTGACGAACTTGCCGGGCTCGACCTCCCACTGGATCTCCTCGACCGTGACGTCGTACACCTTGGTTCCGTCGGCATCGATGGTGGTCGGCTCCATCAGGCCGCCACCCGTCTTCTCGGTCTTGGCGGGGAACTGCAGGTTGCGGTCGAGCATCGTCTGCTCCATCGTCTGCCAGTCCATCTCGCCGCCGGCCATCATGCCGTCGCCGCCCGAACCGACCATCAGTGCAGCGGTCATGCCGCTCGCCGCGTGACCGGCGATCTCGCAGAGCATGTCGTACTGGCCGTCTGCGACGTTGCCGAGCTCGAGGGTCTCCGACTCGCCGGGCTGCAGGTCTGCCGTCTTCACACCGAGGCCGGGGATGGACAGGTTGTGCACCATCGTCCCGACGTTGGTGACGTTGATGACGATCTCGCCGGCGGGGATCTCGGCCATGAGCGGCCCGATCGACCACTCGGCGAGTTCGATGTCGATCACGGTCGGGCCGCCACCTTCGCTCTCACCGCCCGTGGCGGAACTGCTGTCCCGCAATCCGAAGATGGCGAGTACGAGGGCGGCGATCGCAACGGCGAACGCACCCCAACCCAGGACGGAACGGTCTGCTCTGCTCATAGTGGGGTCCACTATGCGGGGGACCGATCCGGGGGTTCAGGGCCACAAGACAGTCCGACCCGGGACCAAAGTCCCGAGCGGGCCGATTTCGGGAACCATCCGGGCGGACCGAGCGACCCGGCAGCCCGCTCGCGGTCGCCGGTCCGGCCACCGGCCGGCCGTCAGTGGGTGAGCGGCACCCACCAGCGCAGCTCGGTGCCGCGCTCGGGCCGTGGTGACAGCGAGCACCCGCCACCCAAGAGGCGCGCCCGCTCGGCCATGTTGCGCAGCCCGTTGCCGGAACTCGTGTCGAACTCCGACGGGACGCCTCGGCCGTTGTCGAGGACCCTGAGTTCGAGCACGTCGGTGGCCAGCAGCTCGATCTCGGCCTCCGACGCTCCCGCGTGCCGGGCGATGTTCGTGAGCGCCTCGCGCAGACTCGCGAGCAGCTCGGTACGGATCTCGGGCGTCGTCGCCGTCTCCACCGGGCCGTCCATCCGGACGCGAGGCGAGTACCCGAGGACCCGCTTGGCCTGTGCCGTCACCGTGCTGAGCTCCTGGCCGAGCGAGCCGTCGCGGCCCGCGGAGCCGAGCGTGAACACCGCCGTACGGATCTCGCGGATGATCAGGTCGATCTCGTCGACCGCATGCTCGAGCCGGTCGGACACGTCCGGCGACCGGATGGCCGTCGCCTGCAGCTCGAGGCCCAGGCCGAACAGACGTTGCAGCACCGTGTCGTGGAGGTCGCGGGCGATGCGCTCGCGCTCGCCGGCCAACGTCAACAGGTCGCTGGTGGTGCGCAGGACCGACTCGGCCCGGAGGCGTTCGGTCACGTCGCGCACGATGGCGACGACACCCCGGTGGCCGCCGGTGCTGAGTGGGGAGAGGCTGATCTCCACCGGCACCTCGCCGCCGTCCTTGCACTGCAGCGACAACTGCATGCCGGGACCCATCGGTCGGGCCTGGTTCGCCTCGACGAAGCCGTTGCGAAGCGCCTCGTGGCGGTCGCGGGATCGGATCGGGACGAGCACGTCGATGGTGCCGCCGAGGAGTTCGGCGGCGCAGTAGCCCGACAGCTCGAGCAGCCGCTGGTTGACCACGCGGATCGTGCCGTCGGGGCGGCACACGATCAGCCCGTCTGGGAGTTCGTCGATCCAGGTGGCGAACTCCGAGTCGGCGTGCTCATCGGCCGCATCGACAGACGTCACGGTGGTGTCTGCAGCGTCGTCGGTCACCAGGCCACCTTAGCCAGCTCCCCACGGCAGGAGTGCCGAACGCCTCGGCCATCCGCATCGCCGAGCGGCCCCGGGCCGACGGTAGGGCCGAAGGTCCCTGTCAGATGTCATGCGAACGCGCCAGACTCGGTGGGATGAGCGACGAGTCCCGCGTCAAGGTGTTCCTGGTCGACGACCACGAGGTCGTGCGTCAGGGCG
>JBILUM010000023.1:0-11488 GCA_044370995.1 Ilumatobacteraceae bacterium
GTGCTGCAGGGGTGCTCCCGTGGCTCGACGACGTGGCCGATCCCGACGACCGTGCCGTCGTGCGGCTCGCGTTCGATCGGTACGAGCAACGGGTCGCACCGGTGCTCCACCGGCTGCCGGTGTCGGCGCTGCACCAGGACGCGAACGACTTCAACGTCCTCGTGTGCGACGACGGCTCGGGAGCGCCGCGCATCAGCGGCATCATCGACTTCGGCGACGCCACCTCCGGTCGCCGCGCGAACGAGCTCGCTGTCGCGCTGGCCTATGCGCTGCTCGACGTGCCCGACGTGGCGGCCACGGCCCGCCGGATGATCGGCGGCTACTCGGAGGAGGCAACGCTGTCGGCAGAGGAGCTGCGGGTGCTGCTCGACCTCGTCGTCGCCCGGCTCGCGATGAGCGTCGTCATCTCGTCGCACCGCTCGACGGAGTTCCCCGACAACGAGTACCTCACCGTCAGTCGCGCACCTGCGCTGCGACTGCTCCGGCGCCTCACCTCCATGCGGCCCGAGTTCCTCCACTTCGTCGCCCGTGAGGCAGCGGGCCTCTCGGCGGTGCCCCAGCACGACGCGATCGTCGACTGGCTGCGCAGCGACGAGTGCCGACCGGTGTCGCCGCTGCCGTTCGATCTCCGCCGCGCCGGTCGGATCGTGATCAGCCTCGCCGACGGCGCGCCCGGCATGGACGTGGCGGCCGACCCCGTCGCGTACTGGGACTGGTTGCGCCAGGAGATGGTCGCCGCCGACGCAGTGGTCGCGATCGGACGGTACGACGAGGATCGCAACTGCTACGCCGGCGATCAGTTCACCACCGATGCGCCGGAGACCCGGTCGGTGCACCTCGGCATCGACCTGTTCGTCGAGGCCGAGACACCGCTGCACGCCATGCTGCCGGGCACCGTGGTCACCGTGGTCGACAACGACCTCCCGTTCGACTACGGCCCCACCGTGATCGTGCGCCACGAGGCCGGCGAGGCCGGACCGTTCCAGGTGCTCTACGGCCACCTGTCGCGCCGCACCCTGTCGACGGTCCGTCCTGGGCAGGAGGTCGCCGCGGGCGAGGTGATCGCCTACGTGGGCGACCACACGGTGAACGGCGGATGGGCGCCGCACGTGCACCTGCAGATCATCACCGACCTCATGGCCGACCCGACGCTCGGGCCCGACGGCAACTTCGAAGGCGCTGGCGAGCCGAGCCGGATGGCGGTGTGGCGCCAGATCGCCCCCGACGCCGATCTCCTCCTGCGCCTCGGGCCCGAGACCTGGCAGACCGGTGACGAACCGGGCGACCTGCTCGAGCGCCGCAGCGCCGACCTCGGCCCGTCGCTCAGCACGAGCTATCGCAGCAAGCTCTCGATCGTGCGCGGTACCGGGCCGTGGCTCGTCGACCACACCGGACGCCACCACCTCGACTGCGTGAACAACGTGTGCCACGTCGGCCACGCCCACCCGCACGTCGTGGCGGCGCTCACCCGCCAGGCAGCGCTGCTCAACACGAACACCCGTTACCTGCACCCGACGATCCTCGACTACGCCGAACGCCTGGCAGCGACCTTCCCCGATCCGCTCCGCGTCGTCTACTTCGTGAACTCCGGCTCGGAGGCCAACGAGCTCGCGCTGCGCATGGCGCGCACCGTCACGGGCCGCCACGACGTGGTCGCGGTCGACTGGGGCTACCACGGCAACACCAACGACCTGGTCGAGATCAGCGCCTACAAGTTCAACCGCCGCGGCGGGGCCGGCCGTGCCCCACACGTGCAGCTGGCCGAGCTGCCCGACCCGTACCGCGGTCGTATCCGGTCGACCGACGACGAGGCGGGCGTCGAGTACGCCACCTCGGTCGCCGATGCGGTCGAGCGCGCTGTCGAGCACGACCCTCGCGGCCCGGCCGTCTTCATCGCCGAGTCGATCTCCGGCTGCGGCGGCCAGGTGGTCTTCCCTGCCGGGTATCTGCGCGAGGCCTACCGCCATGCCCGCGCGGCTGGTGCGCTGTGCATCGCCGACGAGGTGCAGGTCGGCTTCGGTCGCGTCGGTTCGTCGATGTGGGCGTTCGAGGTGCAGGGTGTCGTGCCCGACATCGTCACGCTCGGCAAGCCGATGGGCAACGGTCATCCGCTGGCGGCCGTGGTCACCACGCCCGAGATCGCCGCCGCATTCGCGAACGGCATGGAGTTCTTCAGCACCTTCGGCGGCAACCCGGTGAGCTGCGCGGTCGGCATGGCCGTGCTCGACGTGATCGAGCGCGAGCAGCTGATGGCACGGGCCGCAGCGACCGGCTCGATGTTGCTCGACGGGTTCCGCGAACTGCAACAACGACACGAACTCATCGGTGACGTCCGCGGCGTGGGCATGTACCTCGGCGTCGATCTCGTCACCGATCGCGACACCCGCGAACCGGCGACCGCCGCCGCTGCCGAAGTGGCCGAGCGACTGCGGGCGCGGGGCGTGCTGATCTCCACCGACGGTCCCGCCGACAACGTCCTCAAGATCAAGCCGCCGATCGTGTTCGGCGGGGCCGAGGCGCGCATCCTGCTCGACGAGCTCGACGCCGTCCTCTCACGGCCGGGCGTCGCGCGCCACTGATACCGACCGGACACTGCTCGGGGAGCGGTACGGCGACGACCGCCCTCGATACCATCGTCCCGATGGGCTACCGGCACTCCCGCGAGGAGATCCTCGACGCAGCCGTGGCCGTCGCGCTCGAACGGGGCATGGCGTCGCTCACCTTCGGCGCCGTGGGTGAACGCCTGGGGATCAGCGACCGCACCGTCGTGTACTACTTCGCCACCAAGCCGGCGCTGGTGATCGCCGTCGCCGAGGCGCTCGGTGTGACGCTCATGACGTTGCTCGACGACGCGTTCGGCCCGGAACCGCAGTCCGAACAGGATCTGCTCCGTCGGGCCTGGCCGGCGTTGTCGGCGCCCGAGGCCGACCGGATCTTCGCCCTCTACTTCGAGATGGTGGGGCTGGCGAGCGCAGGACATGCCCCGTACGACGCCCTCGCGCCGGCGATGGTCGGTGGATGGGTCGACTGGCTCGCCACGCGTCTGCCCAGCGGTTCCGCGGCGGCCCGCCGCCGTCGCGCCCTCGGGCTCGTGGCACAGGTGGACGGACTGTTGCTCCTGCGCCGCGTCCTCGGGGCCGAAGCGGCCGACGACGCCGCCCGCGAACTCGGCGCTCGCTGAGCCGTCCCAGCAGCCGACCGGCCCGACCGACGGGCCGGTCAGGATCGGAACGGTCAGACGGTGACGAAGCGACGGACGGCCATCAGCCGGCTGTCGGCCGGGATGAAGCCCTGGCGCACGACGTCACCGTTCTCCGGCGAGTGGATCCACCGCTTCGAGTCGATCGCGATGCCCACGTGGCCGATCACGCCGGGGGCGTTGCTCGACGCCATGAAGATCAGGTCGCCGGCCTGGATGTCCTGGGTGAACCAGTCGACAGCGACGCCCCTGGCGGACTGCAACACGCTCGAGTGCGGGAGGCCGATCCCGATCTGGCGATACGCCATCATCGTGAGGCCCGAGCAGTCGAACGAGTCGGGACCGGCGGCGGCGAACACCCACGGCTTGCCCAACTGGGCCTTGGCGTAGGCGACGACGGTGTCGATCCGGGCGGCGGCCGCGGACGCCGCAGAGTTGGCCTGGCCGGAGGCCGCGAGCGAGGGGGAGATCGCCAGCG
This sequence comes from Ilumatobacteraceae bacterium, assembly GCA_044370995.1. Taxonomy (GTDB): domain Bacteria; phylum Actinomycetota; class Acidimicrobiia; order Acidimicrobiales; family Ilumatobacteraceae; genus VFMC01. Next base: position 3,678 of record JBILUM010000023.1, read on the forward strand.
TGCCCCCGGCCGGGATCGTGAGCGTCCGCCCGGGGGCGAGCACGCTCTCGAGCGTGAGACCGTTCGCCTTCAGCAGCGGGCCGTACTTCAGGCCGTGCTTCGAGGCGATGCCGTAGATGCTGTCGCCGGCCTGCACCACGTAGGTGCCCGCACCGGCGGTCGCCGCGGGAGCGGCGGTCGGAGTTGCCTGGCCGGAGCTGTTCTGGCCGGAACCAGAAGAGGGGGAGACGGCCACGCTCCCTCCGGCCGGGATGGTGAGCGTGCGCCCGGGGAGCACCACGCTGTCGATCTCGAGGTTGTTCGCCTGCAGCAGGCCGTTCAGGCTGACGCCGTACTTCCTGGCGATGTTGAACAGGGCGTCGTTGGCCTGCACCACGTACGTGGTGGCCGGCGCCCGGCCGGCCGGGCTGGTCGAGCTCGTCGAACTCGTCGAGCTGGTCGTCTGCAGCGAGGCCGTCGCGCCCGCCGGCACGACGAGCACCATGCCCGGGTGGATCACGCTGTTCACCGTCATCGCGTTCGCCGCCAGCAGTGCGTTCATCGAGACACCGAGCTTCTTGGCGATGCCGAAGAAGGTGTCGTCCTGCTTCACCACGTAGGTGCCGGTGCTCGACGACGACGGTGCCGGGGCGGCAGCCGCCGGGCTCGCCGGCACTCCCACTGCGGTCATCGAGACGGCAACGGTGAGGCTGGCGAGTGCGAGTCGGAAGGTCCTCGTCGTGCGGCGCATGTCCAAGTGATCGGCGCACCGCAGCGGCGACTTGAGAGTTTCTTGACAGAGATCCGCGACCCCGGAGTGGTTCGCCCTGGTCAGCCGGGTCGCAGGATCCGTGATTCGTCGCCGACGCCGTGGTGGCTCGTCAGATGCGTGGTCGTCCGCTGCCGGTGACGTGGAGGCGTCCCTCCACGAACATGGGGGTGCCGCTCACCTCCACGGTCGACTCGTGCCAGTCGGTGGCGATCTCGACCTCGGCCGCGCCGGCGGCCTCCATGTCACGCCGCACCCGTGCGGTCAGCACGTCGGTCGCGTGTTCGACGGCCGCCTCGAGCGACACGAACACGACGGGCCCGTCGCCCGCGTGCACGACGAACTGGCCGATCTGCGGTGCCGAGACCGTGCAGTCGTGGGAGATGCGCACCCGACCCACCACGGCACCGATCGCGTTGGCGACATCGGCGTCGTGGGGCACCTCCGCCGACGTGCCGAGCAGGGCCGCCACCGCCGGGTAGTAGCTCGGTGCGGAGGCCCCCAGGCCCACCAGCGGCGTGCTCAGGCCCACCGAGATCCGGCTCACGCCGGCGTGACCGCCCAACGCGGCCTGCACCGCACGGCTCTGCACCGTGTCGCCGGGCAGGCCGTCGTGCTCGAACGCCGCGGCGAGCACCGCTTCGGCCGACCGGCGCACGAGCGTGTCGACCGTGAGCCGCGAGATGGTGGGAGCGTCGTCAGCGATCGCGCGACCCACGCGGTCGCGGCGGCGGGCGCACAGTTGGGCCGCCGTGCGGGCCGCGTCGCCATCGCCCGTGTGCTGGCCGGCCAGCACATGGTTGGCGTCGGTGGGCGTGAACGAGGCGAGCTGCAGCACGCCGCGGCGCACCAGGCGCTCCGTCACCCGCTGGCGACTCGCCGACGTCATCACGGTGGCGGCGGTGACGATGTGCCCCTCGGCTGCGTCGACCGCCTCGACGATGCGCCGTTCGGTGTCGTCGAGGTCGCCGGTGCGATGGCGATCGAGCAACAGGACGAACACGCCGTCGAGATCGCTGGGCGGGTCGGCCGCCAACTGACGATCGAGCGCTGCGTGCACGATGCCGGGGTGCGTCGCGGCGGCGAGCGCCACCGGGATCACACGGCGCGGACCCAGTTGCAGCACGGCGCCGGCGGCGCGCTCGTCGTGGCGCACCTGGCTGTCGCCGCCCAAGCCGTGGGTGTGCATCTCGACCGCGGCCACCATCGTGCGGTGCCCGCCGACGGTGGCGCCCAGGGTGCTCACGAGCGGGATGCCGTGGCGCAGCACGGCGATGTCGGTGGTGGTGCCGCCGATGTCGCTGATGATCGCGTCGTCGAGGCCGGTGAGGTGTGCGGCGCCGACCAGGCTGGCCGCTGGACCGGAGAGGATCGTCTCGATCGGGCGTTCACGCACGAAGTCGGCCGACACCAGCGAGCCGTCGCCGCGCACCACCATCACGGGGGCGTGCACGCCGTGGTCGACCAGCGTCTGCTCGGTCGTGGCCACCAGCCGATCGATGATCGGCACCAGACGTGCGTTCAGGATCGCCGTCACCGCTCGCTTCGGACCATTGAGCTGCGCGGACAGCACATGGCTCGCGGTCACCGTCTTGCCGGTGAGGCGCCGGATGAGTTCCACTGTCGCCAGCTCGTGTGCCGGGTTGCGGACGCTGAACTGCGACATCACGGCGAACCCGTCGACCCGATCGGCCACCTCGCCGACCCGCTCGGCCAGGAGATCGAGGTCGAGCGGCGCGCGTTCCCCACCGTGCGGGTCGTGGCCGCCGGCGAGCAGCACTGCGGGATCGCCCCCGAGCGCAGCGCGCAGGCCACCGCGCTCGATCACGTCGTCGTCGAAGCCGATGATGACCGCGCACACCGGACGTCCCGACCCCTCGACGAGTGCGTTGGTGGCGAGTGTGGTCGACAGCGACACGAGCTCGATCGCCGAGGGCGGAACGCCGGCCGTGCGGAGCGCCGCATCGATCGCACCGCTGATGCCGATGCTGAGGTCGTGGTGGGTGGTCGGCGACTTCGCCTTCGCGACGACCGTGCGCGATCGCTCGTCGTACACGACGGCGTCGGTGTAGGTGCCACCGGTGTCGATGCCGAGGAGGAGATGGCCCGTCGACGCGGGCGTCGCAACGGGCGTCGAGGGGGGAGGAGTGGCGTCGGTCATGCGTCTGGTGGGCCGGGAGACGGGTCAGGCTAGCGTCGCCCTCGATGGCCGAACCTGTCGTGACCCCTTCCGAACAGCAGCCCGAACAGCAGCCCGAACAGCAGCCCGATCAGCCCGCCGAGCGCCCCGGTGCCGGCGTCCGCGATGCCGTGGTGGTCGTGCCGTGCCGGCCGCTCCAGCCGACGCTCGAGTTCTTCACCAAGCGCCTCGGCTTCCGCGTCGACGCGATCTTCCCGGCCGACTCGCCCGCGACCGCCGAGCTGTCGGGCCACGGCCTCACGCTCCGCCTCGAGCCAGGTGCCGATCCGGCCGACGCAGCCCCGGGTGCCCACCTCATGTTCCGTCTCCGCTGCGCCGACCCTGCCGCGATCGCCGGTGGCGAGACCCAACTCGTGGCACCGAACGGCACACGAGTGCATCTGGTCGATGCCGACCCGGCGCTCGTGCTGCCACCCGTGCAGCAGTCGCTCGTCGTCGCCCGCATGCGCGACGACGCCGCGTGGGGCGTCGGTCGTGCCGGCATGGAGTACCGCGACATCATCCCGGGACGCCAGGGCGGCCGGTTCATCGGCTCCCACATCCGCATCACCACCGACGGCCTCGTGCCCGACTACGTGCACTACCACAAGGTCCGTTTCCAGATGATCTACTGCCACAAGGGCTGGGTCCGTCTGGTCTACGAGGACCAGGGCGAGCCGTTCGTGCTCGAGGCGGGCGACTGTGTGCTGCAGCCCCCCGAGATCCGCCACCGCGTGCTCGAGAGCGGCGGCGGGCTCGAGGTGATCGAACTCGGTTGCCCGGCCGAGCACGAGACGCTCGCCGACCACTCGATGCCGCTCCCCACCGGGGCGCTCGATCCCGACAAGGACTTCGGTGGCCAACGGTTCGTCCGTCACGACGCGAGCGTGGCCGCCTGGCACCCGTGGCGCTTCGACGGGTTCGAGTACCGCGACATCGGCATCGGCGCCGCCACCGACGGCCTGGCCGGGGTGCGCGTCGCCCGCCCCGCCGGTGCCGACCACACTCCACCGTCCGCACACGACGCAGAGTTCGTGTTCGCGTTCGTGCTGCACGGCTCGTGCACCCTGGTGTGCGAGGGCCACGACCCGGTCGAGCTCCGCGACGGCGACACCGTCGTCGTGCCGGCCGGCCTGGTGCACTCGTTCACCGACTGCAGCGCCGACCTCGAGTTGCTCGACGTCACCCTCCCCGAGCTCGTCCCCACCCGCTGACCCATCCAGCGCGTTTGGTCGGTTCCGCGTCGTACCGACGCGTTCGCGACCAATCGCTGAGGGGCCGTGGTTCGCGTGTGTGCACGAACGCGTGGTGGTGACGCGGCAGCGACCAAACGCGCTGGGGCGGGACGGGCGTCAGCCGCTGTTGCGCAGGCCGGCGGCGATGCCGTTGATGGTCAGTTGGATACCGCGGGCGATCGCCTCGTCCTGGTCGCCGGCGCGGTAGCGCTGGAGCAGGTCGACCTGCAGCTCGTGCAGCGGGTCGAGGTACGGGAATCGGTTGCGGATGCTGCGCGCCAGCGTGGGGTTGTCGCCGAGCAACGGTGCCTCGGTGATCGACTCCACCCACTGCACCGACCGCTCGTGCTCGGCGGCGATCGCCGACAGCACCCGCTCACCGGCGACCCGATCGGTGACCAACGAGGCGTAGCGGCGGGCGATGGTCAGATCGCTCTTCGCGAGCACCATGCCCATGTTCGACATCATCGTGCGGAACACCGGCCAGGTCCGGTGCATCCGCCGCAGCTCGGCGAGCCGGTCGACATCGTCGCCCGCCCACATGGCGAAGGCGCTCCCGGCGCCGTACCAGCCGGGCAGCATGATCCGGCACTGGCTCCAGCTGAACACCCACGGGATCGCACGCAGGTCCTCGATGCGGTCGCTCGTCGTACGTGACGCGGGCCGACTGCCGATGTTCAGCATCGCGATCTCGCCGATCGGCGTGAACGACCGGAACACACGGACGAAGTCGGGGTCGCCGTACACGAGGCCTCGGTAGGCGTCGAGCGATGCGTCGGCCAGCACGTCCATGATGCCGACGAAGGTCGGGTCGGCCGTCGACCCACCAGCGCCCACGGTCGCCTCGGCCGCAGCGGAGACGAGCGCCTCCAGGCTGCGGCGGGCGAGGTCGCGGTTGGCGTAGCGGGCGGCGATCACCTCGCCCTGTTCGGTGAGCCGCAGCGTCGCGTCGACCGCACCCGGGGGCTGCGCCAGGATCGCGTCGTAGCTCGGTCCGCCGCCCCGGCCGACGGTGCCGCCTCGGCCGTGGAAGAAGCGGAGGTGCGCGCCCGCGTCGCGGCAGGCATCGACCAGCTGCACCTGCGCTCGGTACAGCGCCCAGTTGGCGGCGAGGTAGCCGCCGTCCTTGTTGCTGTCGGAATAGCCGAGCATCACCTCCTGCAACCCACCCCGGCACCGGTCGAGCCACGAGCGGTATTCCGGCACCTGGAGCAGCGAGGTGATGATCGCGGCGGAGCTGCGCAGGTCGTCGATGGTCTCGAACAGCGGCACGATGTCGAGTGCAAGATGCGGGTCGTTGCCCGGCCGCAGCAGGCCGGCCTCGCGCAGCATCGTTGCCACCTCGAGCACGTCGCTCACCGAGTTGCACTTCGAGATCACCGCGTGGGCGATGATCCGCCCGCCGAAGCGATCGACGGCAGCGGCCGCGGTCTCGACGATCGCGAGTTCCTTCGCCGTCTCGGCCGATGGGGTCAGGGCCCGGTGCAACAGCGGACGTGCGGTCGCCAGTTCGCGACGCAGCACCGCGATGCGGCCGTCCTCGTCGAGCGCGAGGTAGTCGTCGACCACGCCGCCGCTGCGCAGCAGTTCGTCGACGACGCGTTCGTGCACGTCGCTGTTCTGGCGAAGGTCGAGCGTGCACAGGTGGAACCCGAACAGGTCGACGGCCATCCGCGCCGGCGCCACATGTGCATCGGCGAGCGCGGCTGCGCCGTGGCGGCGCAGCGATGCGTCGACCACACCGAGATCGCTCGCCAGCGCCTCTGCCGTCGCATACGGCGGGAGGACGGCATGGGGCGGCGGGCCCGGCACGGTGCCGAGCGCCTCGAGCGCAGTGGCGGCGAGGCGTGCGTACATCCCCCGCAGCGCCCGCCGGTACGGCTCGTCGGCGCGGAACGGTGACGTGTCGGCCGAGGCGTCCGCGAGCGCGAGCAGTTCGGGTGAGGGGGTGACGAGCCGCGACGACATCGACAGCTCCACCGACAGGCGCTGCAGGGTCGCGAGGTGGTGGGTCAGCGCCGTGCCCGCCTGGAGGTCGACCGCGAGCTGCAGCACCTCCGCCGTCACGAACGGGTTGCCGTCGCGGTCGCCGCCGATCCACGACCCCATGCGGACGACGGGCAGCACACGCCCGTGGTGCGGCGCGAGTGCGTCGACGGTGCGTTGCACGTCGGCCTGGAGCGAGGTGAGCACGTCGAACAGGGTGAGCTCGTAGTAGCGGAGGGCCTCGGCGATCTCGTCACGTACGCGGAGCTTCGAGAGCCGCAGCAGCGCCGTCTGCCACAGCGTCAGCACCTGCAGGCGCAGGTCGCGCTCCCACTCGTGGGCCTCCACCTGATCCATCTGCACCCGGCCTCGCCAGGTGAGCAGGTCGGCGATGCGTCGCTGCACGTCGAGGATCGTCTTGCGCCGCACTTCGGTGGGGTGCGCGGTGAGCACCGGGCTCACCTCCACACGGCGCAGCACCGCAGCGACTGCGCCCGGTTCGTGGAGGTGGTCGGTGAGTGTCGCGACGGCGTGGTCGAGTGTGCCCGGCCGTGCGGGTGCGGCGATGGACCGGTAGTGCCGACGACGGCGCACCTGGTGCACGTCCTCGGCGATGTTGGCGAGCAGCGAGAACCAGCTGAACGCGCGGACCACGTGCACGGCCGTCTCCGGCTCGACGCCGTCGAGCAGCGTGCCCAGCGCCGCGACGTCGACCCTGCTGTCGTCGCGACGCGCGCTCACCGCGTGTCGGCGCACTCGCTCGACCAGCTCGTACACCTCGTCGCCGGCCTGGTCGCGGATCACGTCGCCCAGCAGCCGCCCCAGCAGGCGGATGTCGTCGCCGAGTGCGGCGTCCTCGGTGCGATCGGCCGCCGCATCGGACGGCTGCCCAGCGGCGGGGTCGGTCAGGTCGGGGAGGGGATCGGGTCCGGCCATCGGTCCATTGTGGACGAACGGTCCGCACCGTGGGGGCGAAACGCCCGCGTTCCTCCCGATGGCGCCCATCTCCGGGCGGTGGGCGCCCGTGATCGGGGCGTGTGCGTCAGCCGGCGGTGGCCAGGATCGGCGGCACCGGCGGGCACTCCGAACCGGCGGCGAGCACGTACCGGTCGGGCCGCACGACCACCGCGTCGACGGGTGGGGTGAACGCATCCAGCACGCCGGCCCATCTCGGGTCGACGGATGCATCGGCGACGAACGCGCCGGCGCGCTCCCACTCGTCCAGCGCGGCCGTGTGGGCGCCGCTCGAGCGGACGACGACGAGGAACCGGTCGCCGACCTCGTCGTCCGTGCGGACGCCGTCGAGCGTGACCTGCACGGCCTGTGGTCCGCCTCCGTCGAGCACGAGCGGGCCGGGCTCGAGCGGCGGCATGAGGCCGGCGCCGTCCTCGCCCGAGGGTTCCCGCTCCCCGGTGGCAGCCCGCGCGGCGAGCATCGCCTCGTCGCGCGCTGCGGCCGCGGCCACGTCGGTGGTGCAGATCAACCGTCCGAACCCGACGGCGGCCTCGACGATCGCGCGCACGTGCGGTGAGCGCTCGGACTGGTACGTGTCGAGCAGCTCGGCGTCGCTCTCGCCGCGGACCACGCGGGCGAGCTTCCACGCGAGGTTCGCTGCGTCGCGCATGCCCGAGCACATGCCCTGCCCGAGGAACGGCGGCATCTG
>JBILUM010000480.1:0-3134 GCA_044370995.1 Ilumatobacteraceae bacterium
CGGCACCCCGCTCGACCGCAGCCTCGCGACCGCCGCGCCGAACCACTCCAACCGGGTGTACTTCGACGAGCAGGCGATGGTCGACGGCACCGCGATCTACGCGGGCGTCGCACTCCGCCACCTCGGCGTCGCCTGACCGTCGCCCGACCGTCACCTCACCGGCGCCGAACGCGACCCGTCGCGACGGGTCAGGACAGCCGCAGGGTCACCAGTTCGAACGGGCGCAGCGTGATCGCGACGAAGCCGTCGGCGACGTCGAGGCCCGACTGCACCTCCTCGAGCGCGTTGCACCGCGACGCGACGCGCACCGGCCGATCCATGCGCACCGACACCTGGCGACGATCGCCGCACGCCTCGTAGAGCCGGACGATCAGGTCACCGCTGCCGTCGTCGGCACGCTTCACCGCGCTGAGCTGCACGCCCGGCTCGTCGATCTCCACCAGCGACCCGCGACCGTGATCGCCGCGGACGAACCGCACCGGCATGTTCAACAGCTCGGCCTCGTGCAGCACGTCGTGCAGGCCGGCACCGTGGGGCAGGATCGAGATCGTCACCCGATGCCGGCCCTGATCGGCCTCGGGGTCGGGGTAGCGCGCCGCGCGCAGCAACGACACGCGCACCCCACCGTCGAACAGGCCGTGGCCGTAACGGCCGTCGTTCAGCACCGCCACACCGAACTGGGGCTCGGCGAGATCGACGAAGCGGTGGGCGCACACCTCGAACTTGGCCGCGTCCCACGGGCTGCTCGGATGCGTCGGACGGCGGACATGGCCGAACTGGATGTCGCACACCGCCTCGCTCGCGCGCACGTCGAGCGGCACCATCAGCGACAGCAGTTGCTCGCTCTCGTGCCAGTCGATGTCGAACTCGAGGTCGAACCGAGCGCTCTCGGCGCGCAACGTGTAGACGACCGACATCGTCGAGCGCACGCCCACCGGACGCGTCACCTGCACCCGCGCTCGCAGCGGTGACCGCTCGAGCCACACGATCTCGGCATCGCCGTCGAGCGGCGCACCCAGCCCGGCCGTCCACGACTCGACGTCCCACGCGTCGTACTCCACCGGATGGTCGGGCGCGAGCTCCACTGCGACGCTCCGTCGCGACGGCACCAGCTCACGACCGTGCGGCACCGAGATGATCGAGGTGATCGTGCCTTCCAGGTCCCACGCCACCGCGAGGTGCCCGTTCGCCATCGAGCGCTCGGTCGTGACCACCCGGTCGTCGGTCACCAGGTCCGGGTCGAGCGAGACGACGCCCCCACCCGGCACCTGCACGAGCACCGGCGATCCATCGGGTGCCGACACCACTTCGGTGCGCCGGTGCGTTGCGGCACTGGCGACGAGCCACTCCCCACCGCTGTCGCCACGGCTGTCGCCACCGGCGTCATCACCGGCGCCGACCAGTCGGCCGAACGCCTGGGCGATCAGTTCCTCCACGCGCGCCGCGACGCGGGCATGCTCGCGCTCTGCGTCGTCGTGCACCCAGGCGATCGACGAGCCCGGGATGATGTCGTGGAACTGCTGCAGCAGCACGTCGTTCCACAGCACGCGCAGCTCCTCGGCCACCTCGCTCGGCACCGCACCGCCCGTCGCCCACCACAGCTCGGCCTCGCGCAGCAGGCGCTCGCACCGGCGGTTGCCCACCTTGGTCTCGATCTGGCTGGTGAGCGTGCCGCGGTGCATCTCGAAGTACAGCTCACCGCTCCACACCGGCGCCGTGGCACCGGCGGCCAGCTCGCCCTCCACGCGGTCGAAGAACTCGTCGCTCGTGCCGAGCTGCAGACGGGGCGTACCGTCGAGGTCGCGCATGCGGTGCGCCCGTTCCACCATCTCGCGGGTCGGGCCACCGCCACCGTTGCCGTGCCCGTAGGGCATCAACGCCCAGTCGCTCCAGCCGTGCTCACGGAAGTTGCGCTCGCTGAACGCCATCTCCTCGCCGGTGACCTCCGCGTTGTACGTGTCGACCGGTGGGAAGTGGGTGAGCACGCGCGTGCCGTCGATCCCCTCCCACCAGAACGTGTTGTGCGGGAAGCGGTTCTGCTTGTTCCAGCTGAGCTTCTGGGTGATGAAGCGATCACAGCCGGCCGCCGCATACACCTGCGGCATCGAGGCCGGGTAGCCGAACACGTCGGGGATCCACACCTCCTTGCAGCGGATGCCGAAGCGGCTCTCGAAGTAGCGCTGACCGTGCACCAGCTGACGCACGAGGCTCTCGCCGCTCGGCAGGTTCATGTCGGCCTCGACCCACATGCCGCCCACCGGCACGAACTGTCCGGTGCGCACCTTCTCGGCGATGCGGGCGAACAGCGTGGGATACCGCTCCTCCATCCACGCGTACTGCACCGCCTGGCTGCACACGAACCGGTAGTCGGGCTGGTCGTCCATCAGCCGCACGGCCGACGCGAACGTGCGCGCGCACTTGCGCACCGTCTCGCGGATCGGCCACAGCCACGCCGAATCGATGTGCGCGTGACCCACGCCGATCACCCGCATCGAACTCGCCCGGGCCGGGAGGTCGAGCGCAGGGCGCAGCGCGGTGCGCGCCCGATGCGCCGTGCCGGACACGTCGCTCGTGTCGATCACGTCGAACGCGTGCTCGAGCTGACGCAGCAGCCGCTGACGGCGCGGGTCGTCGAGCGCAAGGCCCTTCATCACCCCGACGAGCACCTCGATGTCGAGGCACAGGTGGTACACGTCGTCGTCACGGACCGCGAGGTCGGCCGTCGTCACCCGGTACAGCGGTGACTCGCCTGCCGTGTCGAGCGAGCCGAGCGGCGACGGGCGGAACGACAGCGGCATCGCCGGGTTCGCGGCCGCCTCCACCAGGAACGACAGCGGCCCGGCCGCCACCTGCGGCAGTGGCACACCGGAGCGGCGGGGATGAACTCCCTGCAACGGTTCACCGTCGAACCACACCAGGCCCTCGGCCTGGAACCCGGGACCCTTCGTGCCCCAGCCGAGGTCGAGCACGGCCTCGAGCCGATCGCCGACCCAGGCCTCGGGCACGTCGCCGCTGAGCCGGAACCACGTCGTGCCCCACGGTCGGCCCCACTGCTGGCCGACGGCGAACGGGCGGTACTCCTGGTCGACGGCCGCCGCGTACGGCACCGGCTCGCTGGGGACGTCCCATGCCTC
>JBILUM010000622.1:0-2521 GCA_044370995.1 Ilumatobacteraceae bacterium
GCTGAGCGGTACCGGGCGCTGGTGCGTGAGCACGAGCACCGCGACGCACCTGGTGGTGGACGTCAGCGGTTGGTTCGGGTGATCAGGGCCAGGTGATCAAGCAGCGCTGACCAGGAGGCCGCGCACCTGCTTGCGGGCGGCCTTGGCCACTTCGTGGGCCTGGCCGAGGAACGCGCCGGCCTGCTCGGGGAGCTTGTCGCCGACGGTGTCGAGGAAACCCTCGACGGCGGTGTCGAGCTTGGACTCGAGTCGGTCGAGGCGCTCGTCGAGCTGGCCGAGACGGCTCTCGAGGCCCTTCACGAGTTCCTCGACCTGCTCCTTGCCGAGGCCGAGCTGCTTGACGACCGCCTGGTCGCTGACGTTGTCCACGAGCTCGCGACGGCGGACCTGCACCTGCTGGACGGTGAGCACGCCGAAGCCGATGACGACATAGGCGGCGTCGCGCAGCACGCCCAGGACCTTGTCGGTGTCGACGCCGGCGATCTCGAACTTGGAGAGATCGAGCTTGGAGAGATCGAGCTTGGAGAGATCGAGCTTGGAGAGATCGATCGAGGGGAACGTGGGGATGCTGGCCATGGGAGGCACCTTTCTGCGAGGAGTCGGGCCGGTCGGGGGGTGACCCGCCACGTCGGACTGCAAGCAGCGTAGCGCAGAGTGCTAACTATTGCAAGCATTTCGTATCGATCGAGGTCGGGCGGGTCTGGCCGAATCGGGCTGAATCGCGGACTGACCGGCTGTACACAGGCCGCACCGCTAGCCTCGCTTGATCGTGGAACCCGCCAGCCCGCTCGCACCGCCCGTCGTGGCCGTGATGGTGGTGCACGAACCGCAGGAGTTGTCGGGCGGGGGCTGGTTCGACGAGGTCCTGGCGGGCCTCGCGCGACAGGACTACGCGAACCTCAAGACGCTCGTACTGATCACGGGCGAGCAGGGGGACATCCCCGCCCGCGTGGCGGCAGCGGTCCCGCGGGCCTTCGTGCGGACGGTCGACGGACTCGACGGCTTCGGCCGGACAGCCAACGAGGTGCTCCGCCTCGTCGACGGGGCCAACGGCTTCTTCTGCTTCCTCCACGACGACGTCGCCCTCGAGCCCGACGCCATCCGGCTCCTCGTCGAGGAGATGTACCGGTCGAACGCCGGCATCGTCGGGCCCAAGCTCGTCGAATGGGACGACCCCACCGTGCTGCAACACGTCGGATACGGCGTCGACCGCTTCGGCGAGATCGATCCGCTCGTCGAACCCGGCGAGACCGATCAGGAACAGCACGACGCCGTACGCGACGTGTTCGCCCTGCCCTCGGCATGTCTGCTCGTGCGTGCCGACCTGTTCCGCAGCCTCGGCGGGTTCGACCCGGACATCTCGTTCCACGGTGAGGACGTCGACCTCTGCTGGCGCGCCCATCACCAGGGAGCCCGCGTCCTCGTGGTGCCGTCCGCGCGGGCGCGCCACGTCGAGGCGCTCGAGCAGCGACGGCCCGATCTCTCGCACGACGTGCTGCGGGCGCGGCACCGCATGCGCACCGTCGCCACGCTCACGGGCATCCGCCGGTTGCCGTTGCTCACGCTCCAGCTGGTGCTCATCACCCTCGCCCAGTTCGTCGTCGGTGTCGTGAGCGGTCAGGCGGGCCGCGCCGTGGCCGGGGTGCGGGCGCTCGTCGGGATCGTGCCGCGGGCGCCTGGCGTCATCGCTCGCCGACGCCAGGTGGCGCCCGGTCGCCTGGTCCCCGACCGAGAGGTCGTCGGATTGCAGCTGCGCGGGAGCGCGCGCCTGGCAGCGCACCTCCGCTCGCGAGACGCTCGCCCGGACGCCCAGCGGGGCACGGGCCGGGCGTGGCGCGAGCGCGCCGGCGCATCGGCCGCCATCGGTTGGATCGGGATCGTCACGTTCGTCGTCATCGGCGCTCGCGAACTGCTCACCGGTGGGGTGCCGTCGTTCGGCCAGTTCCTGACGTTCGGCGACAGCCCGCGGGCGCTCCTCGACCAGTACACCTCCGGCTGGAACCCGCAGGAGCTCGGCCGCACCGGCGCTTCGCCGACCGGCCTCGCGCTCATCTCGTTCGCCAGCATCGCAACCCTGTTCCGGATGGGGTTGCTGCACACGTTGGCGGTCGTGGCGCCGATGCTCGTCGGCGCCGTGGGCATGTGGCGGCTGTCGGGTGCGTTCAGCACCACCAAGGCCCGACTCGCCACCACGATCGTCTACGTCGCGCTGCCGTTGCCGGGGCAGCTGATGTCGATGGGGCGGTGGGGCGCGCTCCTCACCTTCGCCGCGATGCCGTGGTCGATCGACGCGATGCGCAGCTACGCCGGGCTCGGTCCGGGGCCGCGCGACGAGTTGGGGGAGCGCACCGTCGGCTTCGGCGCCCGTCGCCACGTGCAGCTGCTGGCGGGTGGCGTCCTGGTCGCTGCGATCGCGACAGCCTTCGAGCCCTCCTATCCGGTGATGCTGCTGTTCGTCGCCGCACTCGTCGCGGTGGCCACCCTCTTCACCGGTGCGCCGGCGCTGGCACCGGCACGGCTG
>JBILUM010000296.1:0-4498 GCA_044370995.1 Ilumatobacteraceae bacterium
GTGTTGAACGCCATGGTCCCGGCGACGGTCGCGGTGCCGGCCTCGGCCTCCACACCAGGAGCGAGTGCCAGCACGGCGAGCGTGCCGAGCGCCATCACGGTGGCGGCGAAGCCGACGGCGGTCCAGCGGCTCCGGGTGAGGATCCGCTCGGTGAGCGGGCGCGGCTTGCGGGCCATCACGTCCGAACCCGCCCGGTCGAGGCCGAGCGCCATGGCCGGCGGGCCGTCCATGATGATGTTCACCCACAGGATCGCGATCGCCGTGAACGGCTTGCCGCTCGCGATGTCGAAGATGGCTGCCAACAAGAACAGGGCGGCGAAGCCGAGCGTGGTGCTCAGCTGGAACCGCACGAACTTCACGATGTTGTCGTAGATCGTGCGACCCTGCTTGACCGCCTTGACGATCGTGGCGAAGTTGTCGTCGGCGAGCACCATGGTGGCGGCTTCCTTGGTGACCTCGGTGCCGGTGATGCCCATGGCGATGCCCATGTCGGCCTTCTTGAGTGCCGGGGCGTCGTTCACGCCGTCACCGGTCATGGCGACGACGTTGCCCTTGCGCTGCAGCGCGGCCACGAGACGGATCTTGTGCTCGGGGGCGACGCGGGCGAAGACGGTGATGTCGTCGATCCGTTCGGCGAGCTCGTGGTCGTCCATCAGGTCGAGGTCGTTGCCGGTGACCGCCTCGCCGGTGAGGCCGAGCTCGCGGCCGATGGCCGCTGCGGTCGAGGCGTGGTCGCCGGTGATCATCTTCACGGAGATGCCGGCGGCGTGCGCCTCGGCGATCGCGACCTTGGCTTCCGCTCGGGGCGGGTCGACGATGCCGGCGAGGGCGATGAGGGTGAGGTCGCGGACGAGCTCGATCGGCTCGCCGCCGGTGGAGGTGAACTCGGTCCAGTCGTCCACCGAGAACTCGCGCTGGGCGACCGCGAGGACGCGCAGGCCGGCCGATGCGAGGCGGTCGTTGTGGTCGCGGAGGGTGTCGAGGTGGGCGGCGACCGGCTCGGCCGAGCCGTCCGTGCCGATGACGTGCGACGAACGGGCGAGCAGCACGTCGGGCGCACCCTTCACGTACAGGGTGACCTGGCGTCGGCCGTTGCCGTCGACGAGCTGGTGCGCGGTCGCCATGAACTTGTTGGCGGAGTCGAACGGCACCTCGGCGATGCGGGGGTGGTTGGAGCGGACTTCGTCGATGACGAGGCCGCCCTTGGCGGCGAGCACGACGAGCGCACCCTCGGTCGGGTCGCCGACGAGATCCCAACGGTCGTCGACCTTGCGGATCGCCGCGTCGGTGCACAGCGCCATCGGGAGAAGTGCGGCGTCGAGGGCGACGGGCTCGTCGCCGTCGACGTGGGTGATCGTGCCGACCGGTGCGTAGCCGTCGCCGGTCACGTCGTGGCGGCGCAGCTGGGTGATCAGCTCGACGGCGGTCATCTGGTTGAGCGTGAGGGTTCCGGTCTTGTCGCTGCAGATCACGCTGGTGCAACCGAGCGTCTCGACGGAGGCGAGCCGCTTGACGATCGCGTTCTGCTTGGCCATCTTCGACACGCCGAGGGCGAGGGTGACGGCGGTGACGGCGGGCAGGCCCTCGGGGATGGAGGCGACGGCCAGGGCCACGGCGGTGAGCAGCAGGTCGCTGGCGCTCTCGCCGCGGATGAGCCCGATCACGAACACGGCGATCACGATCGCCGCGGCGAGCTTGGCGAGGCTGTGGGCCAGGCCGTCGAGCTGCTTCTGCAGCGGCGTCTTCTCGGTCTCGGTGGCCCGCAGCAGGCCGGCGATGCGGCCGATCTCGGTGGCCATGCCGGTTGCAGTGACCACGTACTCGCCGCGGCCGCGGGTGACCGTGGTGTTCATGTAGACCATGTTCTTGCGGTCGCCGAGCGGGACGCTGTCGCGGTCGATCGACTCGGTGCCCTTGGTGGAGGGCTGGCTCTCGCCGGTCAGCGCGGCCTCCTCGATCTCGAGGCTGTTGGCGAAGAGCAGGCGACCGTCGGCCGGCACTCGGTCGCCCGCCTCGATCATCACGATGTCGCCCGGGAGCAGTTCGCCGGCGGGCAGGTTCACCAGTTCGCCGTTGCGGCGCACCCTCGTCTGGATGACCAACATCTTCTTCAGCGCCTCGAGCGACTTCTCTGCCCGGTTCTCCTGGATGAACCCGATGATCGCGTTGAACACGACCACGACGAGCACCACGAGCGGGGTCTTCAGCTCGCCGGAGACGGCGAAGGCGACGAGCGCGGCGCCGATCAGGATGAGGATCAGCAGGTCGGTGAACTGGGCGATGAGGCGCCGCCACGCCGGAGTACGAGCCGCTTCGGCGAGGACGTTGGCACCGTACTGCTCGATCCGTCGCTGCACCTCGGCCGTGTCGAGGCCGCGATCGAGCCGGACGCCGAGCTGCTCCGCGACGGTGGAGCCGTCGTGGCGGTGCGCGTCGGTGAGGAGCTGAGCTCCGGATGCGCCGGAAGAGGGCAGGGTCATCACGTGTGGGTTGTCCTTCGGTCGTGCTCGTGCGAGTGTCGATACCGAAGGTCTCTCCCGTTCGACCGGCGCTTCGTTGCGCCTGACGAACCACCGTGCCCGGGTGCCCGCGTCGTGAGACTCGGACGCCGTACTGACGATCACGGTGCTGAGGGATACTCCCCTTCGTCGGCAAGACGAGAGGAGGATTTCCGGTGTCACAACGCGAACACGTCACCTCTGCGGGCCGGATGCGACGCCGGAACGTGTGCCGCGTTCGGAGCTCCCGATAGGTTCGGACGTCGTGACGGATCTGCACCCCAACGTCGTCAAGGTCGTCAGCGCCGCCGAGGCGCTCGGGCTCTCGATCGAACCGAGGCGATACGCCGAGGGGGCCAAGACCGCCGCCGACGCGGCCGCGGCGATCGGGGTCGACGTCGGCCAGATCGTGAAGAGCCTCATCTTCGGCGTCGACGGCGAGATCGTGCTCGCCTACGTGAGCGGGTCGAACCAGCTCGACGAGCGCAAACTCGCCGCAGCCGCCGGCGGCACGAAGTGCGCGCGCGTCGATGCCGACATCGTCCGCGAGACCACCGGCTACCCGATCGGCGGCGTGCCTCCCTTCGGGCACAAGAACCCGCTGCGCGTGTTCATCGATCCCGACCTGCTGCAGTACCCCGAGGTGTGGGCGGCCGCCGGAACATGGCACGACGTGTTCGGCATCGAGCCCCACAAGTTGGTCGAGGCCAGCGAAGGCCTGGTCACCGACCTGAAGCGCGGCTGACACGGCCGCCCTATGCTGGCGACATGGATCAGTTGCCGACCATCGAGGACAGTCGCGGGGTCGATGTGAGCCAGATCCGACGTCAACTGCGTATGTCGGTCGAGGACCGTGTTCGACACATGGTGGAAGTGACGAACAAGCTGATGGAGGTTCGCGCGACGGTCCGTCTTCTCATCGAGCCAGACCAGCCGGTCGAAGCGAGCGAAGGGCTGATCGCCGACCTCAAGCGGGTCTGACAGCCGAATCGCAGACGTGCGGTCGTCCAGTGCGTGCTCAAGTGAGCAGCCGATCTTGTCGATGACGGATGATGCCGTTGGGCCTGTTCTCCCCCCTCGATCGCGTCGCGCTCGCAGGGCTCGAGGTCACGCTCGAAGAGATTCGCGCCACGGTCGGCGCTGACAGCTGGCGGCAGCGCGTCCGACTGCTGTTCGTCTGGCTCGTTCGGTGGTGCGGGTTCACCGCTCCCCTGCTTGCTGCAGTGATGATGTTCGTCAACCCGGCGAGTGCCTGGCCGTGGGTCTCCCTCGCGGTGTACCTGAGCGCCACGATTGCGTCAGGTGTGTTGGCCTGGTGGTACTCGAATGCGGCGGCTCCGTCGGCCGTGGTCACCTGGTGGGGCCTCGTCTGCACGTACATGGCACTCGGATTCTCGATGGGCATCCTCATCCGTCCGGCGCTCGATGCATCCGATCCGCGGCTCGCCGCGACGATGTGCCTGCTCTTCACCTGCGTCTCGCTCTGCGTCGGGCTGCTCGGCTCCTCAGGTGTGCCGGCGAGCTTTCATGCCTTCAGCACGGTTGCGATCTGGCTGTTCATCGTGCACCTGGCCGCCGAGCGCACCGCGTTCGCAACATGGCTGGCCGTGGCATGCCTCGTGGTCTGGGCGTCGGTGGCGATCGTCGGCGTTCGACTCCACCGCATCATCCACGACATGAGCGAAGGCCGATTCGTCGAGGCCGACCTGAGCGTTCGATTGGCGTCTGCCCTCGAAGCACTCGATCGGATCGCGTCGATCGACGAATTGACAGGCGTGGGCAACCGGCGGCAGTTCGTCAGCCAGCTGGAGCAGTGCCTGGCGCAGGCACCCGACGCTCCCGTCTGCCTGGTGCTGTTCGACATCGATCACTTCAAGACGGTCAACGACACCTACGGTCACGGCGTCGGCGACGAGGTCCTCCGCCGTGTCGCTGGTGCAGCCGCCGGTTCGATGGGTGATCACGCCGTGATCGGTCGGATCGGAGGCGAGGAGTTCGCC
>JBILUM010000109.1:0-6959 GCA_044370995.1 Ilumatobacteraceae bacterium
TGCGGACGAATGCTCCGGCGCAGCCGCAGCTGAGCACATCCGCACGGAGATCGCGGGCCTCCGGTTCGACGAGTACCCCGGTGTGCACGTCACCGCCTCGTTCGGCGTGGCGCTCCTCCAACCCGGGTTCTCCGCTGCGGCAGCACTGCGAACCGCCGACGAGGCGCTCTATCGCGCCAAGCGCGGCGGCCGGAACAGAGTCGAGCTGGCCGGTCTCTCCAGTCCTGCTCGGCCCTAGCGCGCTCTGCGCAGCCGTTCGCCCGCGCCCAGCCGACGAACGGCTGCGCAGCACGCCGCGCCAACCCATCGTCAGATCAAGCGAGGGACGTCGGGCGGCATGCTCCGGCAAGCGGGTGTCGATGCTGAGGTCTTCATCGAGGCGCTCGGCCGCTGAGGGATTCACAAGCCAACGGTGGCGTGCCGCCTGTTGTCGCGTACGGCACGTCGCCTGGCTCCGGTGGAACTCGCGACCATACAACTCGACACTGCCACGTCGAAGATGGCGAAGGAGCAGGGTCACCACCACTGTGCCAATGATCAGCGCGGCAAGAACGCCGACGATCACCTTGGTCGTCCGCCGTCGAGTGTCGACCTTCCGGCGATCGTACGCTGAGGATCAGATGGCGCTTCCGTACCTGGAGTCCTTGCGCGACGAACTTCGCCGTCGCTGAGGGTCGGGTTCAGGAACCGACGTCGGCGGGCCGCCCTTCGGCCACAGGACGCATCTGCGCGTGTTCGTCGAGCCCGACCTGTTGCAGTGGCCCGAGGTGTGGGCGGCCACGGGCGCGGTCGTCGCGCACGTGCATCGCAGCCAGGCGGGATGAGCCGGCCTGGAACTTGACACTGTCAACTCGCTGCCGTAGCGTCGCTCTGAGAAGGCCGTCAACCGCTGATCGAGGAGTGGACCATGTCCGACGCTGCACGCTGGATGATCGCGATCGCGTTCATCTCCCTGCCGACGATCGCCTTCGGGGGGTACTTCTTGTTGTCGATCCTGCGTCGTCGGGCCGGGACCGAGAAGATCACCGCCGAACAGGCCAGCTACTTCCGTGCCGGCCACGCCCACGCCGGGGTGCTCGTCACGCTGGGCATCATCGGCCAGCTCGTGCTCGACCAGTCGCGAATGGGTGACGGGTTGGTGTGGACGATGCGCATCGGCCTGATCGTCGCGCCACTGCTCATCTCCGGAGGCTTCTTCGGCGGTGCGCCGCGCACGGCAGGCGGACCTGCTGCACCGCTCATCCGGCTCGTTCCGATCGGTGCCGTGCTGTTCGGTCTCGCAACGCTCGGCGTGGGCATCGGTCTCGTCATCCCCGAGTGAGCCCGTGCGGTGACTCGTTGCGGATCGAGCTCGGCCATCGCGATCAGGCAGGCTCACAGGCTGATGTGCGCGGCGGGCTCCACGTCCTGATGGCCGAGCTCGGCCAGGATCGAGCGCACCTCGGTTCGCAGCAGAGCGTCGACATCGGCGCTGCTCCAGACGAGATGTCCGCAGGTCTCGAGTGACACGAGCCCATGGATGCGCGCCCAACCGCGTGCCAGGACACTGTGCAACGACTCGGGGAGCGCACCCGTCACGGGGTCGATCGGGCCGAGGTCGTCCGTCGCCCCCGCCGCCTCGCCCGAGTTGGCCGAGCGGCCGGTGGCGGAGGCGTCGGCGACCGCACGGATCATCGGCTCGGCGAAGCGTCGGACGCTCGCGGTGGTGGGTCCATCTGTCCGGGCCTGGAACCCTGGCACAGGGGTGCCGAGGATGAGCCCGAACTGCTCGGGGTTGTCGAGCGCCCAACGCCGGTAGCTGAGAGCCACGGCCTCCAAGCGGGCGATCACATCATCGCCGGCTGCGTCGACCGCCTCCTCGATCGCTCGCCCGAAGGACTCGAAGCCGTCGCTGATGAGCAACTCGAGCAGGCCGTCGCGCCCGTCGACGTATCGGTACAGCCCGGACGGGCTGATGTCGGCGGCCTTGGCGACCTCGCGGAGCGACAGTGCCGCGGCACCGGTTCGTCGCAGCTCGTCGAGCGCTGCAGCCCTGATCCGGTCGGACAGTTGGGCCCGCAGGCTGGCTCGGCGTCCTCCCATGGAGGTCACGGTACCCGATCCCCAAAGCGCGAACAATGTTTGCAAAGTCTCCGCACTCGGGCTAAAGTGCGAACAGTCATCGCAACACGATGAATGTTCCCGAAAGGATCGTCATGAACGACTCTCACGTGGTGCTCGGGGCATCGGGCGGCATCGGGCGTGCGCTGGTTGCCGAGCTCGCCCGGGAGGGCCGTCGCACCCGGGCCGTCTCGCGCCACGAGTCCAGCGGTCCGAGCGGCGTCGAGCACGTGGCGGCAGACCTCTCGACGCTCGACGGCGCGCGCCGCGCGTGTGCCGGTGCGGCGGTGGTGTTCCACGCCGCCCAGCCGCCCTACCACCGCTGGCCCGAGGAGTTCCCGGCCTTGAACGCACACATCGTCCAGGCCACGAGCGAGGCGGGCGCCAAGCTGGTGATGGTCGACAACCTGTACATGTACGGCCCGACCACGGGAGCACTCGTCGAGACGCTGCCGCGCGCCGCGACCGGCCGCAAAGGGGTGGTGCGCGCCGAGCAGGAGCGTCAGCTGCTCGGTGCCCACTCATCCGGTTCGCTGCGGGTCACCATCGGGCGGCTGTCGGACTACTACGGCCCGAACGGCCCCAACAGCACCCTCACCGCACTCGTGCTCGAGCCGGCCGCCACGGGCAAGGCGATGCGGTGGCCCGGGTCCACCACGGCGCCGCGGACACTCCACTTCCTGGCCGATGCGGCTCGCGGTCTGATCGTCCTCGCCGACCACGACGCGGCCGACGGCGAGGTGTGGCACCTCCCCGCCGCACCAGCGATCACCGGGGCGGAGTTCATGGCGCTCGTGAACCACTGCCTTCCGTCGCCCGTGAAGGCCGGGTCGATCGGCACGCTCGCGATGCGCATCGGTGGGCTGTTCTCCAAAGAAGCCAAGGAGACGGTCGAGTGCATGTACCAGTGGACCGCGCCGTTCGTGGTCGACAGCTCGAAGTTCACCACCGCATTCGGGCCGCTCGCCGTCACCCCCCACGCCGAGGCGATCGCCGCCACGCTCGCCGCTGCACGCTGACCACCTCCGACACCCCTGAGAAAGGAACACTGCTCATGAGCACAACCCCACACGACCTCGGCACTGGGGCGGCTGTCGACTCCCTGCCCGCACGCGGCGCAGGCTGGATGGCCGTCGTACAGGGATTGCTGATCTTCGTGCCGACCTTCGTGCTCGGCGCTGCCGTCGGCTGGCCGGGGAGCCTGTCCGATCCGGCATCGGTCGCACTGCCGAGGCTGGCTGACAACGAGGGTGCGGTCCGCTTCGGATACGCGGCCTACCTGGTCTACTCGGTGCTGTTCGCCGTGACGATCACGATGCTCGCCCGACTCGTCGAAGGCGAGCTTGCCGTCGGTGTGCGTCGACTGGTCATCGGTTTCGCGGTCGCCTCGGCGGTGGCGCGCAGCCTCGGGATCGTCCGCTGGCTCGCTCCGATGCCCGAGCTGGCCGACGCCTACTCCTCGGCTGCCGACGACGGGCAGCGCTACGCGGTCGAGCGGATCTACGACGCGCTCAACTCCTACGGCGGGACGATCGGTGAGGCCCTCGGCGTCGGGCTGTTCGCAGCGATCTCGATCGGCCTGCTCGCCATCGGGCTCATGCGTTCGCGCCTGATCCCTCGCTGGGTCGGTGTGTGGAGTGTCGTCTCCGCCGTCGCGCTGGCCCTCGGCGCCGTCGAGCTCTTCGGTGTCGATCCGGGGCCGCTGCTCACCGTCACCGTCACCGTCGTCCAGCTGTGGTTCCTCGCGACCGGTGTGTGGCTCCTGGCGCGCGGCGCCAAGCGCTTCGCGACGGGCTGATCAGCACCTGAATCACCCCGGGGGTCGGCTGACCAGTCCTTCGTGAGCGAGATGCGGCGCCGGTGCGCACACTCCTCACGAAGCTCGCGGTTGTCGGCGTCCACCGTGGGATGGAGCGGCTCGACGGCGGGGTGCCTGACGGCGCGGGCTAGCTTCCCCGCATGCCGTACGACTTCGCCGCCGATCGCCGTCTCGACCCTCGGGTGAAGGCGATGCTCGCCACCATCAAGCAGGTCGTGCCTCGCGACGTCGAGACCCGCGAACAGATGCTCGAACAGGCCAAGAGCGAGCACATCGCCCGGTACCAGGCGGCGCGCCAGCGGGCGATGGAAGCGTGCGACACCGAGTCGGTCGTGCCCCAGGCCGGCCTGTCGGTCACGCGGCACGAGCTCGTCTCCGAGCCGGACGGGAACACGATCCTCGTCAACCTCATCAGGCCCGAGGGCGACGAGGTCCTGCCCTGCGTGTTCTACATCCACGGCGGTGGCATGGAGTCGCTGTCGTGCTTCGACGGCAACTACCGGGCGTGGGGGAAGATGATCGCCCACGGCGGCGTGGCCGTCGCGATGGTGGAGTTCCGCAATGCCGTCTTCCCGTCGGCGGTGCCGGAGGTGGGGCCGTACCCGGCGGGGTTGAACGACTGCGTCTCCGGGCTGAAATGGGTGATCGCCAACGCGGCGATGCTCGGGGTCGATCCGGCGAAGGTGATCGTGGCCGGCGAGAGCGGCGGCGGCAACCTCACGCTCGGCACCGGCCTGCGGCTGTTGCGCGACGGCGAGATCGGGCTGATCCGCGGGCTGTACGCGATCTGCCCCTACATCGCAGGGGAGTGGCCGCAGGACCGTTTCCCGTCGTCGAGCGAGAACAACGGGATCCTGCTCGAACTGCATCACAACCGCGGCCGTGTCGGCTACGGCATCGAGGCGTTCGAGGCGAAGGATCCCGTGGCGTGGCCGAGCTTCGCCACGGTCGACGATGTGCGGGGGCTGCCGCCGACGGTGATCCTGGTGAACGAGTGCGACCCGCTGCGCGACGAGGGGATCGAGTTCTACCGACTGCTGCTCGAGGCAGGTGTACCCGCCCGGTGCAAGATGTC
This sequence comes from Ilumatobacteraceae bacterium, assembly GCA_044370995.1. GTDB lineage: Bacteria > Actinomycetota > Acidimicrobiia > Acidimicrobiales > Ilumatobacteraceae > VFMC01. The sequence continues at coordinate 4,995 of JBILUM010000109.1, forward strand.
AGTGGGCACGATGCACGGTACGGAGATCTTCCCGATCGTCTGTCCGGACATCAGCCGCGACACCGCCCGCGACATCGCCGCGGTCTGCCGGGGCTGATCGGCCCGACGCTGCGGCGGCGGTCTACGAGAGCTGGGTGAGACCGCCGTCGACGACGAAGATCTCGCCGGTCACGTAGTGATTTCGGACCAACGCGAGCACGGCCTCGGCGCAGTCGTCGGGGGTGGCCGACCGCTTGAGGGGCGCCATCTTCTTGACGCCCTCGTGCTGTGCGTCCCAGTCCGACGTCCACGGCGTCGCCACCAGACCCGGTGCCACCGCATTCACGCGGATGGGGCCGTGGCTCTTCGCGAGCAGACGGGTCATCTGGTTCAACGCGGCCTTCGACATCGAGTAGGCGATCGACGACCCGACCGGCCGCACCCCAGCGATCGAGGTGACGTTCACGACGTGACCACCGCCCGCGGCCTGCGAGTCGCGCAGCAACGGCATCGCCATCTTCGTCAGGTTCCAGGTGCCGAACACGTTGACCTCGAAGGTCTTGCGGAAGATCTCCTCGGTCAGCGCATCGAGGTCGCGGTGGTCGACGAGGGTGGTCCAGCCGGCGTTGTTGACGAGCAGGTCGAGATGGCCGAACCGTTCGATCGTGGCGTCGAGCAGATGGCGGCACTGGTCGGGGTCGGCGATGTCGGCCTGCACGTACGCCGACGGTCCCGGAAGCGCTGCGGCGACGGCCTCACCGGCGGCGACGCTCGACGACGAGTTCACCACCACCGATGCCCCGAGTTCGGACAGGCGTTGTGCCGTCCGTTCGCCGATGCCGCTCGACGACCCGGTGACGATCGCCACCACCCCGTCGAGCTCTGCGGCTGCACTCGTTGCGGTCATCTGTCGTCCCCCGTCCGTCGTGTCGGCAGGATCGACCGATCGGCCGATCCCGACGTCATCCTGCCATTCGCTGGTGCGGCCGGAACGATCGCTGCCGGCGCCCGGGGCCCGCCCGATCGATCGTGAACGGAGCCTGAACACTGTGTGCGAATCGTCACGTGACGCGTTCTCGCGGCGGGGCTCTGTCACGCTGTGGGTGATGCCGCAGATGGGCCGGCCCGGGCAACCGGGCGGGTTCCCGACAGAGAGAGGAACACTCGTGCTCAAGATCCAGTCGGCCGGTGACACCACCGCCAAGGTCACGTTCGCACTCCCCACCGCCGAGGTGGAGGGCAACGTCTCGGTCCTCGGTGACTTCAACGGATGGGATGCGTCCGCTCACCCGCTGAAGAAGCGCAGCAACGGCACGCGCAGCGTGACCGTCGAGCTGCCCAACGGCGAGTACCGGTTCAAGTACTGCACCGACGCCGGCGAGTGGTTCTGCGACCCGCAGGTCACCGATGTCGTCTACAACGAGTTCAACACGGCCGACTCGGTGCTGCGCGTCTGACGCCGGCACACCCGGTCACGCGACCCGTCGGGCGGCCGGTCAGCGCGTCATCTGGATGAACTGCGAGAGCAGCGCGATCACGGTCTCCGGCGCGTCCTCCTGCAGGAAGTGACCCACGCCGGGCAACGTCGTCACCGGGCCGTTCGGCCAGGTGCTGCGGAAGGCGCCGACGGCGAAGTCGGTGGGGATCGCCCGGTCCTCCTCGCCGTGCACGTACATCGCCGGCAGCGCCGCGAGCGCCGGCAGCGACGTGATGTGGGCGAGCATCAGCTCCATCGTCGACCCGCTCCCGATGTGCGACGGGAACGCGAGCGCGCCCTTGCACTCGGCCGGCGTCGGGAACGGGGCGGCGTAGGCACGCACCCACGTCTCGTCCACGTGGGCGGTGCGCTCGAAGCCGATCCGCTTCAGCACGCTGAGGATGGTGCCGCCGAGGTTGGCGAGCGTCGCCTGTGCCTCCTCGGTCTGCACCCACCGGAACCACGGCCAGTCCTGCACCGTCGGCACGCCCTGCGGCGGTCGTCCCGGC
>JBILUM010000481.1:0-3131 GCA_044370995.1 Ilumatobacteraceae bacterium
TCTGGTCGATCTGGTCGGAGTCGTCCGCATCGGCGTCGGGGCGCTCGGCACGGGGCGGCCGCGGCGCTCGGGGTGCTCGGGGCGCTCGCTGGCGCGGCGCCACAGCGGGCTCGGGGGCGGCGTCAGCTGCACCGCCTGCACCGCCTGCGTCGCCGACACCGTCGTCAGGGTCGCCGTCGTCGTCGCGTTCGTCACCGTCGAGATCGTCATCGCCGTCGTCGTCATCGGCCCGTGGCGCACCCGGCTTCTTGCGACCCTTGCCGCCGCGCGAGCCGCGCCGCCGCTTCTTCGGTCCGGTCCGTGCGACCCCGTCGGCACCCTCGCCGTCGGCGGCACTCGACTCCCCGGCGTCCATGTCGGAAAGCGCCGCGTCGTCGGCCGCGACCGCCGGGTTCGTCGGAGCGCCGACCGCCGGTGCCATGCCGGGATCGATCGGGCGAGACCCGGCCGTGCGGGGCTCGGTGGCCTGTGGCCCGGTGACCTGAGGCTCGGGGGCCTGGGCCTCGGTGACCTGTGGTTCGGCCGGGCCGCGGCCCGAGGCCGCAGGCTGATGCTCGCCGCCGGAGGCGTCGAGAGTGCTCTCGTCCATGGAGGAAGTCCCTTCTGACGTGCGCCAGGCTGGGGTACAGGCACACGTTGACCACCGTTCGGGCGCACGATGCTGCCGCTCGATGATCGCGTTCGGTTGTCGGTTGCTCACCTTCGGTGCCGTCGTACCGCCGGCGGCACACCCCGGGCGAGCCGCGGGTGCGTCGGGAACCCGGCGGCGCCGATCGAGACGATCGGTGGCGTCGACGAACTCCCTTGTCGAGCACGGCATTGACCAGAGGGTCAACACACGTGACCGAAGTGTACCGCCACACGGCCGCCGGACCCGGCATCTTGCGGCAGTCCCACCACGGAGGGTGGCAGTCGCTGGCTGGTGTGCGCGCGGTCAGCGGTAGCGGCGCATGTGCACGTTCTGCACGAGCGCGAGCAGCACGAAGAACGTGACCAGGCTCGAACCGCCGTAGGAGATGAACGGCATCGGCAGACCCGTCACCGGCATGATGCCGACCGTCATCGCGATGTTCTGGAACACCTGCCACAGGATCATCGTGAACACGCCGGCGCACAGGTAGGTGCCGAGCATGTCCTTCGACAGATGAGCGATGCGCCAGATGCGCAGCAGCATGATCGCGAACAGCCCGACGACCACGCTGCACCCCACGAGTCCGAACTGCTCCCCCACCGCCGAGAACGGGAAATCGGCCCACTGCACCGGGATGTCGTTCTTCGCGTTCGTCATCGGCCCTTCCAACCACCCCTTGCCGGTGATACCGCCCGTCGCGATGGCCCGGACGGCGTTGCGGGGCTGGTAGATGTAGTCGCGCAGCGCGGCATCGGCGGAGTCCTGGTTGAAGAACGCCTCGATGCGACGCAACTGGTAACGATTGACGATGCCCGACACCACCGCGGCGATCACCGTCGCCACCGACATGAGCGTGATCAGGGCGATGTACTTCGGCTTGGCACCGGCCACCAGCAGCACGCCCATCGCCATCGCGACGAGCACCGACGCCGACCCCAGGTCGGGCTGGACGATGATCAGCGCCGACGGCACCCCCACCATGATCAGCCCCCCGAGGAAGCGCGGATAGGAGACCTCGTCACTTCGCTCCTCCGCCAGGTATGCCGCCAGCGCGAGCAACACCGTGGCCTTCGCCAACTCCGCCGGCTGCAGCTTGAGTGGCCCGAGGTCGAAGCTGAGCCGTGCGCCGCCGCTCACCGTGCCGGCGATGTTCACGAGCACGAGCATCATGATCGTGACGCCGTAGAAGAACCTGGCCCGCTCGCGCAGCGTCTCGTAGTCGATCGCCATCACCACCACCATCGCGATGACCGCGGCGATGAGGAACACGACCTGCCTGGTGACATAGGTGAACGGATCGGGCTGCTTGGTCCGCGATGCGGAGTAGATGATGAAGCAGCCGATCGCAGCGAGCGCCGCCTGGACGAGCATCAGCACCCAGTCGACGTTGCGGCTGGGGTCGCTCGGGCTCGATCGGATGTTGCCGAGGCCCGAATCGGGCTTGCGCTGGAGAAACGTGAGGGTCACGAGGCGCTCACCTCGACGTCGGCGCTACTCACGGATCGAACCGTCGTACCCGCCGAGACACGCGATGTCGGCGAGTTCCTTGGGCGCCGCGGTGTAGGGCGAGTTCACGTCGAGCGGGTCGGCCGGGACCACCGGGTCCGGCGTGATCTCCTCGGCGAGAACCGTGAGCAGACACTTCACGACGGGCCCTGCAGCTTTCGATCCGTACCCGCTCTTCTCCAGGTAGGCGACCACCGTGTACGGCTGGTCGGCGTCGGTGCTGAACGCGCCGAACACCGACGAGTCGTTCCACGGGTACTGCCCGGCTCCCTGAGCGGTGCCGGTCTTGCCCGCGATCGGCAGCTTGTCGTGGGGATAGTCGCTGAACATTCGCTCACCGGTGGTCGCGCGGTAGCGCGTGCTCTCGGGCGGATAGGTGACGCCGCACCGATCACCGTTGCGGAACTCGGGGCACACCACGCGCGTGAGTCCGGCGATGATGGGAAGTCTGACTTCGGGAGGCATCTCGATCTGGTTGATGATCTCGGGCCGCTCGAACGCCTGAACGACAACCGCTGCATCCAGGTCGGCCATCGCGGCGACGCCCTCCTCGTTGGGCGTGAACGGGGCGAGGATGTTCTTGATCAGGTGTGGCCGCATGACGAACCCGCTGTTCGCCAACGCGGCATAGGCGTTCGCGAGCTGCAGCGGCGTCGATGCGAACAGGCCTTGGCCGATCGAGACCTGCACCAGGTCGCCGGTCACGAGTCGCGGTGCCTCACCCTTGGCCAGCACCTTCTTCTCGACGAGATCCTTCTTCACCGCGTCGTCGGGGATCCGTCCGTCCCACTCGTACTGGAGGTCGATGCCGCTGTCGGCGCCGAAGCCGAACTCCATCAGGTCGGCCTTGAGTTCGTCGCGGCGGCCGAGCAGCGTGAAGAAGTTCTCGCCCAAACGGTAGAAGAACGTGTCGGAACTCACCGCGAGTGCGTCCTCGACCTGCACCGGCCCGTAGCGACTGGGCACGCCGTACGGATCGAGCGCGTTCTTGAAC
>JBILUM010000482.1:0-3130 GCA_044370995.1 Ilumatobacteraceae bacterium
CGCCCCCCCGGCGTCTGGGTCGCCGTCGGCGCCCGCGACGAGGACGAATCGATGAGCGGCGCGAGCCACTTCCTCGAACACCTCCTCTTCAAGGGCACCGAACGGCGCAGCGCGAGCGACATCTCGCGCACCATCGACCGCTACGGCGGCGACATCAACGCGTTCACCACCAAGGAGTACACGGCGTACTACTGCCGGCTCCCGGAGCGCCACGCGGCGATCGGCATCGACCTGCTCGGTGACGTGCTCACCGACCCGTCGCTGCGCCCGGACGACGTCGACACCGAGCGCCAGGTGATCCTCGAGGAGATCGCCATGGACGACGACAGCCCCGACGACGTCGCCCAGCAGCGATTCGCCGAACAGCTGTACCTCGATCACCCGCTCGGCCGCGACACCGCCGGTTCACCCGACACGGTCGAGACCATCTCGGCCGAGCAGGTGCGCGCCTTCTTCGAGCAGCACTACACCGCCGGCTCGATGGTCGTCTCGGTGACGGGCCCGAGCGATCATGACGACCTGCTGGCGATGATCGACACCTCGTTCTCGCGGGTGCGCCCCGGCGACGGACGCATCCCTCGCACCGCGCCGTCGGGCACCGGCACGGCCGTCACGATCGAGGACGACACCGAACAGGTGCACCTCGTGATCGGCGGTCGCGGGCTCGACCGAACCGATCCCGAACGCGAAGCCCTCGACGTCGTCAACCACGTCCTCGGCGGCGGGCTCTCGAGCCGGTTGTTCGAGGAGATCCGCGAGAAGCGTGGTCTCGTCTACTCGGTGTTCTCCGGTCTCGCCTGTTACAGCGACACGGGGTCGTGGTCGATCAGCACGAGCACCCAACCGCGGCACGCGACCGCGGTCGTCGAGCTCGTCATGGCCGAGCTCCGCAAGCTCGTGGCCGACGGCATCACCGACGACGAACTCGACATCGCCCGCGGCTACCTCACCGGCGCCTACGAGCTCGGCCTCGAGGACACCGGTAGCCGCATGGCTCGCAACGGCGGGCTCCTGTGCACCCGGGGCGAGATCATGCCCGTGGCCGACCAGGTGCAGCGCTGGATGGCGGTCGACCAGGCCGCCGTGCGCCGGGTGATCGATCGCGTCTTCGGCGACGACCCGATCGTCGTCACCGTCGGCCCCGCCTGACGCCCCGGGCGATCTCGGCGATCTCGGCGATCTCGGCGACACGAATCCGGACGGCTCGGTGGAGGAAGATGGCGGGATGAACTCCTTCGCCCGGGAACACGAGTCCTCGTTCTGGTGGCAGGATCTCGACCCGGACGAGCGGAACACCGTCCGGTCGCCGCTCGCCGGCGACGTCCAGTGCGACGTCGTGATCGTGGGTGCCGGGCTCACGGGACTGTGGTCGGCGTACTCGCTGCTCGTCGCCGACCCGACCATGCGCGTGATCGTGCTCGACCAGTGGGTGGCGGGCGCCGGGGCGAGCAGCCGCAACGGTGGCTGGTGCTCCGGGCTGTTGCCGCTCGGCTGGGACGACCTCGCCCGTCGGTACGGGCGTGACGCCACGCTCGCGTTCCAGCGCGAAGCCGATCGCACGGTCGACGAGATCGTGCGCGTCGCTGTCGAGGAAGGCATCGAGGCCGGTGTCGCCAAGGGCGGCTACCTGTGCACGGCGTCCAACCGGGTGCAGCTCGACTCGCTTCGGCACCAACTCGAGGAGGCGCGGGTGTGGGGGCGCACCGAGGACGACTTGCGCCTGCTCGACGCAGCGGAGGCCCGTTCGATGATCGGCGCCGCGAGAGTGGAGGGCGGGCTGTTCACGCCGCACTGCGCGGCGGTGCAACCGGCGAAGCTCGTCCGTGGCCTCGCGAGGGCGGTCGAACGGCGGGGCGGCGTGATCCACGACCACACCCGGGTCCTGTCGCTCGAGCCCGGTCGCGTCGTCGCCGAACACGGCACCGTGCGCGCCGACGTGGTGGTGCGCGCAACCGAGGGGTACACGGCAGCGCTGCCGGGTCACCGTCGACGGATCCTGCCGGTGTACACGACGATGGTCGCGACCGAACCGTTGCCCGACTCGTTCTGGGCGAAGGTCGGCTGGTCACAGCGCGCCACGTTCAACGACGCCCGGCGGGTGATCTTCTACGCCCAGCGCACCGCCGACGGACGCATCGCGATCGGTCGTCCGGAGCCGCACTCGTACCGGTTCGGCAGCGGGCTGGGTGTCGTCGACGACCTCTCGGCAGCAGAGGCGCGCCTGCGCGCCTCGCTCATGGAGCAGTTCCCCGATCTGGCCGATGTGCGCATCGATCATCGGTGGGGCGGCGTCATCGGCATCCCGCGCGACTGGACGCCCTCGGTCACCTTCGATCGGGGCAGCGGGCTCGCCACCGCCGGCGGCTACACCGGCGACGGCGTTGCGCTCACCAACCTGACCGGCCGCACGTTGGCCGACCTCGTGCTCGGACGCGACACCGAGTTGATGCGACTGCCGATCGCACAGCACGCCAGCCCGCGCTGGGAACCCGAGCCCTTCCGCTACCTCGGGGTGACCGTCGGGTCCCGCCTGTCGCACCTGGCCGACGCTCGGGAGTCGCGCACCGAGCGCCCGTCCCGAGTGCTCGGCGGTCTGGCCGAACGCCTCACCGGCCTCTGACCCTCGGCCGTCGCCGAGCCGACCGGCGCACGGGAGACGGCGGAGCTGCCCGAGCGAGGTGATGGGCGCCGAGTGTCGATGGGTGTCATAAATGACGACGAGTCATTTAGAGTGGGTGTGTTCGAGCGGCGCCGTCGCTCACCCGATCCGGAGGTCCCCATGTCCGCTGAACGTCCCACCGCACTCGTCACCGGTGCGTCCGGCGGCATCGGCGAAGCCCTCGCCCGCCGACTCGCCGCCGACGGCCACGACCTCGTCCTGGCAGCCCGCAGCGCCGACCGCCTCGCGGCGCTCGCCGACGAACTGCGCCGCACCCACCGGATCGACGTCACCGTGATCGCGAGCGACCTCGCTCGCCCGGGCGCTGCAGCCGAACTCGTCGCTGCCCTCGGCGACCGGCGCATCGACGTGCTCGTGAACAACGCCGGTGTCGGGCTCTACGGCCCGTTCCTCGACAGCGATCCGGCGGCGTTGAGCGGGATGCTGCAGCTCAACATGGTGTCGCTCGCC
>JBILUM010000483.1:0-3125 GCA_044370995.1 Ilumatobacteraceae bacterium
CCGGTCGAGCGCCTCGGTCGCCCGGCGGCGGCGGTCCTTGCGGTTCGTGCCGAGGTACAACTCGGACAGACCGACGTTCTCCTCCACCGTCCGGTACGACAGGAGGTGGAAGCTCTGGAAGACGAACCCGATCCGACGGCCGCGCTCGGCCGCGCGGGCGGCGTCGCCGAGGTCGGCGGTGTCGATGCCGTCGAGCAGGTACCTGCCCGATGTCGGCCGGTCGAGCAGGCCGAGCACGTTGAGCAACGTCGACTTGCCCGACCCGCTCGGGCCGATGATGGCGACGTACTCGCTCGGGTCGACCCGCAGGTCGATCGACCGCAGCGCCTCGACGGGTGGTTCGGTGGGGAACACGCGGCACACCTGGTCGAGGAGCACGACGGGCGTGGACTCGTCCTGGTGGTCGTCGGGAACCTCGGCAGGTGTCGGGTCGGCGTCGACGGCGGTCATCCCTCGGCCTCGTCGCTGTTCGATCCGTCGCCTGAACCATCGGAACCCGAGCTGCGGCGGCCGGTGTCGCTGCCGACGACCACGCGATCGCCCTCCCGCAGGACCGCTCCGCCGATCGGTGTGATCTCCGCGTAGCCCTCGGCGCTGAGGCCGACGGTGACGGCCACGAGTTCGACCGCGCCGTCGCCGTTGCCGGCTGCGCGCTCCACCTCCACCCGCGACTCGCCGTCGGGGCCGACCGAGAGGGCGGCGACCGGCACGGCGAGGACGTCGCCGTCGGTGGAGTTGACGGTGACGGTGAGCCGTACCCCGAAACCGATGAAGTCCTTCAGCACCGACGGATCGTCGGGCCGCACCACGAGGGTGAGTCGCCCCTGTCCGTCACCCTGGTCGCCACCGCCACCGCCACCGCCGTTGCCGTTGCCGTCGCCGGTCTCGGGCTCCTCGATCTTCTCGACGACCCCGTTGGTGGTGACGTCGGCGTCGCGCAGCTCGATCGCGACCTCGGTGCCGACGCGGACGAGGTCGGCGTCGCTGGCGCTGATCCGACCGCGGATGAGGGAGTCGGTGCTCGACACCGTGGCGACCGGATCGGCGGGCGCCTTGCCGGCAACCGCTGCCACCTCGGTGAGCGTGGTCGGCAGCGATGGCAGGAAGACCATCTCGCCCGACGGCATCTTCGTCCCCACCTGCGACTGCTCGATCATCAGATCGGCACGAGCCTGGTCGAGTTGCTTCTGGGCGGCGGTGACACCCTCGCGGGCGCTGCGCACGTCCTTCGGCGCGATCGCTTCGGCGTAGGTGAGCTCGGCGAGCGCCAGGGCACCCTGTGCCGACGTGATGCCGGTGGCGACCTCGGCCGCCGTGGTGTCGCGGTCGCTGATCGCTCGGCGCAGCGAGGCATCGGCCTCGACGAGCGCCGTCTCCTTCGTCGCGAGGTCGTCCTCAAGCGCCCGCACCTCGACCGAGGTGTACGCGACACCGGTGTCGGGGTTGATCGCGCCCGCGGCGATCGCTGTGTCACGTGCGGTGCGGACACGGTCGCGCGCCGTCTTCGCCGCGTCGCGAGCGGTGGTCGCAGTCGTCACCGCCGTGGCGGCATCGGCGTTGCGACGGGTAGCGGTCGCCTGCGCCGCCGGCACGGCGTCGCGAGCCGTCTGCAGCGCTTGCTGCTGGCGGAGGAGCTCGGCGCCGCTGATCGGCTTGCCGGCCGTCGAGACGTCGGCGTTGGCTCGCGTGAGTGCAGCTTCTGCATCGGTGACCGCCTTTGCCGTGGCGCGCAGGCGGTTGCGCTGCTCCGCGGTCGGGCCTTCGCTCTGGTAGCCGGCACTGAGATAGAGCGCGTCGAGCGCCGCCTCGGTGCCGTCGTCGTACACCGTGTCCACCGGCCCCGGATCGAAGCCGAGCCGCACCAACGCCTCCTCGAGCTGCTGGACATCGGGTCCCGAGGTGCCCGGCTCGAACGATCGGTAGGTGGGGAGGTCGCCATGGAACACGAACACGGGGCGTCCGGACACCTCCATGAGCACCATGCCCTCGTCGACGGTCGCGTTGAGCTCGGGTGCCTTCGTGACCACCTGGGTGCTGCCGGCGCTCGCGCCCACGGAGCCGGTGAGGCGGACGGGTGTGGGCTCGTCGTACTGCAGTTCACCGTTCGCGATCAGACGCGACTCGAGCGAGCGACGCTCGACCGGCACGGTGATGCGCGACGCCTCGGGTGCGGCCACCGCGGCCGCCGCATCGGCGGGCGACTGCAGCCGCTGACCGATCACGATGCCCACCGCTGCCGACGCCACGCTGGCGCCGACGACGAACAGGGCGAGGTTCCGCCGCCGGTGACCAGCGGCCTTGGTGGACGACATCAGCCCTCACCCAGCTCGGGGAACTCGGCGACCAGGTCGTCGGCGAGGCGCTGTTCGACATCGCGGCGCACCTGGGCGAGGTCGACCTCCTGCTGGCAGGCCCAGTCGTCGGCCCACGCGGTCAGCTCATCCTGACGGAGTTCCTCGAGGTCGGCCTCGTCGATCTCGGGCTGCTCGTCCGGCGATCCACCGGCTGCAATGACGACACCGGAACCGCCGTCGCCCTGCTCCTCCATCGGTTCGAAACCCTGCAGGGTGTTCAGGCGGTCGTAGAAGCCGTTGATCACCTCCCTCGGGTTCGTGTACTCGTAGCTCGGATCGCGCTCGGTCATGCACGACGCCCACGACTCGTAGGCCTCGGTGACCGCCGGATCGCTCTCGCCGTCCTCGAACAGCTCGTTCAGGCGCTCCTGCATGTCGGGGTCGTTGAAGGGCGAGTCGCCGTACACCTCGAGCTGGGCCCTGCCGAAGCAACCCTGCTCCTCGAGCGAGGGCATGACGAACTCCGTGGCCTCCTCCGAGTCGATGGCGTCGCCCTCGCCGAAGGACCGTTCGCCGTAGAGGGCGGCGTCGTACTCCTGCTGCTCGGCCATGCTGAGCGAGTTCACGTAGTCGGCGTTCGGGTCCTCGAAGTCACCGCCGCTGAAGTCGGGCTGCAGCTCGTAGCCGCGCACCACGCCGTAGCCGTACTTCTCGCCGTAGGCCTCGGGATCGCTGATCTGCTCCTCGTACTCCTCGGAGAAGCCGCCGCCCATCGACGAGGAGTCGACCGGCTGGTACTCCCAGCCCTCGGCCTTCATGCACTCGACGACG
>JBILUM010000484.1:0-3115 GCA_044370995.1 Ilumatobacteraceae bacterium
ACCATCGGGCCCGACGACGACGTACTGGACGTGATCGAGCCACCTCGCCCAGTCGTAGCACATCGCGTGCAGCTCCCCGGTCGCCGGGTCGTACTTCGGATGTGCGCTGAACGCCCCCGGAAGCGTTCCGAAGAAGTCGTTCCGGCAGACCGTGTCCAACTCGTGGTCGAGCTCGACCGGGAACGCGCCAGCCTCCACGAACGCCCACGTCCGCCCGGCGAATCCGCCGACGTTGGTGTTCGGTCCGAAGTCGTAGGCGCCGCCCTCGCCGTTCTGAGGACCGGGGACGTCGGGCTCGCCGAGCTCCGCCGACGGGCGACGAGCGCGCACCCAACGATTGCGATACCAACCCGCGCGACCACCACCCAACTGCACACCGTGCACCATGCCCGTCCCGGTGAACCAGTGATACGTCTCGGGATCGACCGGGCCGATCGGGTTGGGCCCGTTGCGCATGTACCGCCCGTTCAGCTCGTTCGGGATCGTGCCCGTCACGGCGAGGTCGGTCACGGTGAGCTCCTTGCCGACCGGAGCGAAGTTGCCCTCCAGATACTGATTGCCCGTGGTGGACTGGGTGGTCATGGCGCCTCCTGTTCGTTCGTTCACCGGATCCCAGCGAACTTGACAGTGGCAAGTTAGACCGCCGACGACGTCACGACAAGTCCCTGACGACCGACTTGCGCGCGCCGATCGGGCGATGAGGCCGTGCCACGCCACGTCCCCCGGGCTGTGAACACGGCGTCCTCCGTTGCGGCTGGCACGGCATGCGACGAGAACCGCAGAGCGTTCACCCGGTCGATCCATGTACCTCGGCCTCGTGTGCGACAGGTCGTGTTCTGTTCGCAACGCCTCCGCCGTGTCCGATCATCAGGTACCGGGAGCTGGACGGTACGGCTCTTCGCGCACCGCATGGGCCAGGATGAGCTTGGCCAGGAAGATCGCAGCGAACCACTCCCAACCTGGCGGTGCCGTCCATGAGCGGGACCACAGCATCACCGTGCAGAAGACCAGCATCGCTGCGGGGCGCTGCAGGTACTGAGGCACGACGCGGTCGACGAGGACGGCTCCGACCACTGCACCGACGTACATGCCGATGGCCCAGCCCCACGTGCCACGCGGGTAGAGCGCGACGATCAAGAACGGGTGGAGGTGGAGCGCCGTGAAGGCGAGCGGCGCGCGGATGATTCGGGCGGCACCGCCCACGTGCGCGAATCCGGCGCCGAAGTACTGGCGCTTGGTGGAGTTCGACGCGTTCGACACGGCCCCGCCGACGAGATCCCATGCGAGGAAGGCTGCAAGGGCGTACTGCCACCACGACCAGTCGCCCGGGTCCGACCGCGCGTACATGACTGCGACGTACCCGATGCCGACCAGAGCACCTGCCCACATCATGGTCAGTTCGGCGCGCGTTGCGCCCGCCCCCCTCAGCCAGTTGGCGCGGGCGCCGTCCGGGGCGTTCCACTCGATGACTCCGGCACGCTCGTCGGCCCGCGTGTCCGCCCAGGCTCGTCGACCCCTCACCGTGGCTCCTGTTGGTCGTGTTCGTTCGTTCTGTTGCCAGGGTTGGTCGCGTTGGCTCCGGCTTCGGTCACCGGCGCGAGTTCGTCGAGGGATGCGAACGCCCCACCGCAGTGTGGAAGGAGATCTGTGAGCAGCCGCTCGCCGTCGATCGTCGTCTCGGGAGGGTGTACCCCTGGAGGTAGTGGCTGATCGAGCAGTTGCGTGATCGCCAGGACTGCGGGGATCGCGGTCGCTGCCGCCATGCCGGCCGGCGTCGACGTCAACCGGCAAGCCACCGTGAGCGATTGCCCCTCGCGTTCACCGCGGAGCAGCACGAAGAAGCCGGGCAGCGATCCGGCACCCTTGAATCGCGCTGACGCAAGGAGCGCCCTCAACAGTCGTGCGGGGCGCGGTGAGAGCACCGCCTCTGCGGCGTCTGCGTGGGTGAGCCTGCCTCGGTCGATGTCCCGACCGATCGCGGCCAGATACGGAGCGGTGGAGCGTCTGACGAGCATCGCGTTCGCGGCCTGGCCGGTGATGCCCAACGAGACGTGCAGCGTGAGTGGTTCCGGGTGGCCGACGGTGTAGGCCGTTCCGGAGCCGCCACCTGGGTAGTCGAGCGCGATGGGCTCGAGTGGGGCACGATGCTGCCGACGTCCCCGTTCGACCACGGCGATCGCACCCGAGATCTGCTCCATCAGGTGGACAACGGCAGCGGACGGTCGTCCATTGGCGTCGCGTCCTTCGTCCATCGTTGCGCCTTCTTGCCCCGGCGACGGAACATCGAGCGGCCAGACCGTGTAGCAGTCGGTGACCGAGTCGAGGTGGCGAGCAGCGCGTGCTGCGAGGAGATTCGACAGCCCAGGGCTCGCCCCCATTCCGATCAGCGCTCCGACACCGGCGTCCTTCGCCCGCTGATCGAGCGCGAACATCGCCAGACTCGGTTCCGGGTCGTCGCAGATGTCCATGTACATCGTGGCGGTGTCGATCGCAGCCTCCAAGACCGGGACGCCGAACCGGAAGAACGGGCCGGTGCAGTTCAGCACCAGATCGGCATCCGACAGGACGCGGCGCAACGCGTTCGCATCGGTCACGTCGACCTCGGTGTCGACCTGACCCACTCTGGCTCGATCAGCCAGCACCAGGCGGTCGATACCCGGCACCTTCGCCAGCTCCTGGGCCGCTCGAGACCCCATGCCCCCTGCGGCGCCGAGACACACGACCTTCATCCTCGCCTCCCCTGTACGGATGTACAGGAGCGACGATACCACGTGAGATGTACGTTTGTACAGTGCTGAACGACACCGTCCGCGATCGGCTCATCGCAGCAACGTTGGAGATCGTGGCGAGCGACGGGGTCGACGGTGTTCGACATCGACGAGTGGCGGAACACGCCGGCGTGTCGCTCGGCTCGACCACCTACCACTTCAGCGATCGCGACGACCTCCTCCGCGAGGCCTTCCTCTGGTACCTGCAGTACGCCACCGCGGAGCTCGTCAGGCTGCGCCAGGATCGGCGGGCCACATCGGCGACAGGGCGACTGGTCGAATTCGTCGTTGCGCTCATCCGTCAGGAATCCGACAACCAACCGCTGGTTCGAGCGGAGTACGAGCTC
>JBILUM010000485.1:0-3112 GCA_044370995.1 Ilumatobacteraceae bacterium
CGTCGTAGGTGGGACCGGCCGCAGCGACCATCAGAGCTCCATCGTCGCCGCGGCAGCGCGACGCCAGGTGTCGAGCCGTCCCTCGGCCTCGTCGGCGCCGATCGCCGGTTCCACCACCCGCGCCGGCACCCATCCGGCCGGATCGTCGGTGAGCCCCGCACCGAGTGCAGCGAACGCGGCGACGCCGATCGCGGTGGCGTGCGGCGACGGGTACACCTCGACGGGCACCTGCAGGAGGTCGGCCTGCGTCTGCAGGAGCAGTTCGCTCCTGGTGAGTCCGCCGTCGACGCGCAGCCGCTGCAGCGGCGCACCGAGATCGGCAGCGGCGGCCGACGCGAGCAACGCCACCTGGGCGGCGATGCCGTCGATGGCGGCGCGAACGAGGTGGCTGCGGGACGTGCCGAGCGACATCCCGGTGAACGAGGCCCGCGCCGTCGGCCGCCAGAACGGAGCGGCGAGCCCGGCGAGCGCCGGCACGAACGTGGTGCCACCGCTGTCGGCGACGCCTGCGCCGAGCCGGTCGAGGTCGGCCGGCTCCCCGATGATCCCCACGTCCATGAGCCAGGTGACCGCGGCGCCGACCGTGTACACCTGCCCGTCGAGGCACCAGGTGGTCGCGCCGTCGATCTGCCAGGCCGGGCAGCCGACGAGGCCGTTCGTCGACCGAGTCGGGGTCGAACCGGTCGAGGCGAGCAGGAACGCGCCGGTGCCGTAGGTGCACTTCGCCTCGCCGACCTCGCGGCAGCGCTCGGCGTACAGCGCGGCCTGCTGATCGACACAGGCGCCCGTGACCGGCACGGCGCCACCGAACCACGAGCAGATGCCGATCGGCGTCGCGTTCCCCACGATCGTCGGCAGCGAGTCCGGCTCGATGCCGAACAGGCCGCATGCCCGCTCGTGCCACCGGCACTCGTCGAGGTCGAGCAGCAGGGTCCGCCCCGCCGTCGCCACGTCGGTCACGAACGCGCCGCACAGCCGGTGCAGCAGCCAGGTGTCGGTGGTGGTGATCACGCAGTCGGACGGCACCTGGCCGCGCAACCAGGCGATCTTCGGTGCCACGAAGTACGGGTCGAGTTCGAGCCCGGTGGCCGCTGCCAACCAGCGGGCGTCGGCGGCCCGGCGCTCGCACTCGCCGACGGAGCGCCGGTCCTGCCAGACGATCGCACGTCCGATCGCCTCGCCGTTCGAGCGGCGCCACGCCACCACCGTCTCGCCCTGGTTGGCGAGACCGATACCCGCCAACGTCGGCGAGCCGGCATCACGGAGTGCCGCTCGACCCGCGTGCAGCACACTGTCCCACAGGCGTTCGGGGTCGAGTTCGACGCCGCCGTCCGGTGTGGCGATCACCTCGACGGGCACCTCCGCGAGCCCGAGCACCCGCGGGCCGTCGACGACGATCGCCTTGGTCGCCGAGGTGCCCTGATCGATCGCGAGGATGGCCATCACCGCCTCTTGACGGTCGTCGCAGCGGTGGGTCTCTGCACGGACGCAGTCTCGCACCACGCCACACGCGGTATGACACCCGCCCGGCCTGCGCGACACTCGTCGGGTGGCATTCCGAGGCTTCCCCGACACCGCGTTCTCGTTCTACGAGGGACTGCGCGCCGACAACTCGCGCACCTACTGGCTGGCCAACAAGGCGACCTACCTCGAGTCGGTGAAGGGGCCGATGGACGAGCTGCTCGCCGAGCTCGACGACTTCGGGCCGTTCCACGTGTTCCGCCCGAACAAGGACGTCCGGTTCTCGAAGGACAAGACGCCGTACAAGGACCACATCGGCGCCTACGGCGAGAGCGAGGGCGGGGCGGGCTTCTACCTCCAGGTGTCCGCGACGGGGATGCTCGCGGGTGGCGGCTACTACGGGCTCGCGAGCGATCAGCTCGAACGGTTCCGGTATGCGGTCGACCTCGACGCGACCGGCGCCGATCTGGAACGCCGCGCCGCAGCGGTGGAGGCGGCCGGCCTGCGCCTCGGCGCGATGAGCGAGCTGAAGACGGCACCGCGAGGCTTCCCGAAGGACCACCCGCGCATCGCGCTCCTTCGCCGGAAGGGCTTGGTGGCGACGAAGGAGTGGCCGCTCGCGTCGTGGATGCACACGAAGTCGGCGGTGAAGCGGGTGCGTGAGGCGTGGGAGGCGTGCGCGCCGATCAACGAGTGGCTCGACGCCCACGTCGGGCCGAGCACGCTCGCGCCGGAGGATGCCGAGCGCTGGTGAGCGCTGGTGACCGCTGGTGAGCGCTGGTGAGCGCTGGTGACCGCTGGTGACCGGCCCCGGGACGTGGGGTCAGACGACCGGGATCCAGGCCAACACGAGCTGGGTGACCTTCACGTCGCCCTTCTCGAGCGGGACCTCGATCGGCTGGATCTCCTTGGCCAGCGCGGCCCAGCGAACGTCGATCGACGTCACCTCGTTCTCGAGGTCGCCCTGGAGGTCGATCAGCTGGTCGCTGAGCGACTCCACCTTGTCCTCCGCAGCGTCGAGGCGCGCCCCGGCTGCCGAGCTCCGACCGCGCTTGCCCGCAGCCCGACCGAGCGACCCGAACACGCCGCCGCGGCTGCGCCGGCCGCCGAAGATGCCGCCGAGCACGCCGCCGACGGTCGACAGCAGCTCCTCGTTGCGCTTGCCCTCGCGCTCCTCGCGCAACACGTCGGCGCGACCCTCGGCGGTGCGGAGCTGTTCGCGGATGCGGTTGAAGCGCGTCTCGAAGGTGTCCTTCAGCTCGGCGATCTCGGCGTCGGCCCGGTCGTCGGCCGCTGCGAGGCAGCGGGCGAGGAACGCCTCGTCGGTCTCGCCGGGGCGGGCGACGAGCTTCAACCCGCGATTGGCGAGCAGGCGCAGCTGGCGGGACCGGACCAGGTGGTCGACGAGGTCGCGCTGCAGCTTCGTCCAGAACGTCTTGTTCTTCACTTTGGCGTCGGGCAACAGGTAGGTCGATCCGGCGGGCGCCTCGGTGCGCAGGTCGCGCTCGTCGTGGTCGACGCTCACCACGGCCGCGACGTCGAGCAGTTCGGGCAACGGGGTGAGCACGAGTTCGTACTCCTCGTCGTGGATCAGATCGGCGCTGTCGTCGTCGTAGCGGACCGCCACGCGGGCGACCACGCCGGCCTGGAG
>JBILUM010000486.1:0-3109 GCA_044370995.1 Ilumatobacteraceae bacterium
CGATGATCGAGGCCGGCGAGACCGTGCGCCAGGAGACCCGTCACTGGGACGAGAACGACGGCCGCACGCACACGCTGCGCACGAAGGAGGACGCGGACGACTACCGCTACTTCCTCGAGCCCGATCTCGTGCCGCTCGAGCCGAGCGCCCAGTGGATCGCCGACGTCCGCGAGGCCCTGCCGATGTTGCCGGGCGAGCGCCGTCGTCGGCTCGCCGACCTGACGGGCATGGCTGCCGACAGCGAGGCCGTCATGGTCGTCGTCGAGCGCGGGCAGGACCAGTACGTGGAGGCTGTCGGTCACCTCGGTGGCGACATCGGCCGCGCGGTCGTGCACGTGAAGGAGGCCTTCGCCGAGCAGGGGAGCGAGCCGGCGGTGCCCGCCACCGATCTGGCGCTGCTCACCAAGCTGGAGGTGTAGGGCAAGCTCACCGCGACCCAGGCCAAGACCGTGCTGGCCGAGCTCGTCGCCAACGGCGGCGGCGATGCCGAGGCGATCGCGAAGGCCAAGGGATTCGAGGCGATGGACACCTCGGCGGTCGAGACGATGGTCGACCAGGCGATCGCGGCCCAACCCGATGCGTGGGCGAAGTACTGCGCCGGCGAGGGCAAGGCGATGGGCGCACTCGTCGGTGCGGTGATGAAGGCCAGTCAGGGCAAGGCCGATGGCAAGATCGTCACCGCGCTGCTCGAGCAGAAGAAGGGCTGACGCGCCACGCTGCCGCCGGGTCAGAGTTCGCCGGCGACGATCAGGTCGATGGCGCGACGGCAGGTGCGGTCGAACGCGTCAGCGGCCATGTGGAGGTGATCCTCGGGGGTGTCCTCCTCCTTGGTGTGGCTGAGGCCGGCGATCGACGAGGAGAAGATCATCACCGTCGGCACCTCGCGAGCCATCTCGCTCGCATCGTGCAGCGCGCCGCTCGGCAACTCGACGTCGTGGCCCTCGACCTCGCGCACCGACGTGCGTGCCGCCTCGAGCAGCGCCGGGTGGAACGGCATCGGCGGGATGCGGAAGATGTGCTCCCACTCGATGGTGCAGCCCTCGGCCTCGGCGGCCGCGGCAGCCGCCTCGTGCGCTTCGTCGAACATCGCCTGCAGCGACTCGGCCGAGATGTGGCGCATGTCCATCGTGATGCGCGTCTCGCCGGCAACGGCGGTGACCACGCCGGGCCAGCACTGGGCGTGGCCCACCGTCGTGACGCCCTGGTGGCGCTCGCCGATCTCTGCGATCGCGAGGGCGAAACGCGACGCGGCGCGGAAGCTGTCGCGGCGCATCTCCATCGGCATCGTGCCGGCATGGGCTGCCTGGCCGCGGAAGATCAGGCGTTCACGCTCGATGCCCTTGGTGCCGGTGACGGTGCAGATGCCCTTGCCCATCGACTCCAGGATCGGCCCCTGCTCGATGTGCACCTCGACGTAGGCCTTCACGTCGTTCATGCGGGCGCGGGCACCGTCGAGGCGATCGATGTCGACACCGTGCTGGGCCAGGATCTCGGGCAGCTTCGCGCCCTCCTTGTCGGTGAGACCACGGAGCACCTCGATGTCGAGCGTGCCGACGCACGCGGCCGAGCCGAACAGGCTGCGGCTGAACCGGGCGCCCTCCTCGTCGGCCCAGTCGACGAGAGCGACCGTCACCGGCGGGGTGCCCTCGGCGGCGAGCGAGCGGAGCAGTTCGAGGCCCGCCATCACACCGAGCGCACCGTCGAGCCAGCCGCCCTTGGGCACGCTGTCGAGGTGCGAGCCCACCACGAGCATGTCGGGGCGCTCGCCGCGCAGCACCACCCACAGGTTGCCCGCCTCGTCCTCGTCGACCTCGACCGGCAGCCCGGTGAGCGACTCGCGCAGCAGCGCCCGCGCCGCCAACCACTCGGGCGTCCACGCCAGTCGCCGGCTCCCCTCTGGCCCGCCGGTGCGATCGGCCAGGGCACGCAGATCGGCGACGACGCGAGCGGGGGAGTAGGCGGTGCTGGCGGTGGAGGTGGCGCTCATGCGCCGAACCTAGTGCGACGACGAAATGCGCCGCACGCCGATCGCAGCCGATCGGATGGGTTCAGCCGTCGTAGAAGTAGGCGGGGTGCAGACCGACGAGGTCGCGGCGGCGGTCCGTGTCGGCCCACGCGATCGCGTCGGGGGACAGGTGGTTCACCTCGTCGGTGGTGAGGATGCGCTGGGCGATGTCTCGTCGGCCGTAGTGCACCTGCAGGAACAAGCGGCCGTTGCCGCCGCTGGCCGGCGTGCCTCGGTGCCAGGCGTCGCTGACGAACAGCGCCACGTCGCCGGCCGAGCCCTCGAGCAGCACCGGCGGCCGACCGTCGTAGCTGAGGTCGGGGTCGTGGATGCGGTCGTGCGGGGCGAGCCGCCCCGACCGGTGACTGCCGGGGATCACGGCGGTCGGGCCGTCGGCCTGCGTGCAGTCGCGCAGCAGCAGATGGGCGCCGATCGCGAACACCGGGTAGGGGATCCGGTCGTCCCACGGCACGTCGGCCGGTCGGGGGATGTGCGGTCCCGCGTCGCAGTGCCAGGGGCCGCCGCCGAACTCCGGCGGGTTGCGCCACAGGGTGTTCGCGATCACGTGGCAGTCGTCGCCGAGCAGTGGTTCGATCGTGGCGAGGATGCGCGGATGGGCGATGGCCCGGTGCGCCGGCTCGGAGTGGTTCAGCATCGCGTACCGGAACTCGTCCTTGTCCGAGCGGTTGCGCTCCGGCGGGGTCTCACGGAACACGCGCTCGGTCTCGTCGACGAGTTCGGCGATCTCGTCGGCCGTGAGCACCCCGCGCAGCACGGCGTAGCCGTCGCGCTCCAACGAGGTCGTGGCGTCGGGGACGTCGGTCCGGTCGGGGTGCAGCAGGGCCAGGTTCTTGCCGATGCGGCGGATCATGGCCCGATGGTAGAGCGGCGACCCCACCTCCACTTCGCCTGGACGAACGCGCTGCACCTGGCAGGCTGACGGCATGGGCATCGAGTACCGCATCCCGACCGACGTCGACTGGCCTGCGATGGTGCGCGCCGACGGACGCGCCTTCGGTGAGGTGCCGACGGAGGCACAGATCGCTGAACGCCGATCGACCGTCGACCTCGACCGGTTCCGGATCGCGGTCGACGCCACGCAGG
>JBILUM010000329.1:0-4153 GCA_044370995.1 Ilumatobacteraceae bacterium
GCGTGCGCAGGCCGCGCAGCGCGAGGAACGCCTCAAGCGCTCCGGGCGTCGCCCCGTTCACCAGTCGGGCGTGGCGCAGACGGTCGTGCAGCACGTCGTCGGCCGTCACCGTGAGCCCGATCATCAGATCGCTGTGACCACCGACGAACTTCGTGCCGCTGTGCATCACGACGTCCGCACCGTCATCGAGGGGCCGGGCACAGATCGGCGTGGCGAACGTGCTGTCCACCACCACGCGGGCCCCGGCCCGGTGGGCGCCCTCGGCGATCCCCCGCACGTCGGCCACGTCGAGGGTGGGGTTGGTGGGCGTCTCGACCCACACCACGTCGGCACCGTCGGCCGCCTCGACCACCGCCGCGGTGTCGGTGATGTCGACGAACCGGACCTGCAACCGCGACTGCTCGACGAGATCGTTCACGAGGGCTCGCACGCCGAGGTAGGAGAACGTGGGGAGCACGAGCACCCGGGGAGCGAGGGCGAACAGCGCTGCGGATGCAGCGGCCATCCCGGTCGCGAACGCCGTCGCCTGACCTCCCTCGAGTGCGCCCACCGCCTCCTCGAGGCCAGCCCAGGTGGCAAGGCCGTGGGTTCGCGCATACACACCTTCCTCGCCGCGGATGTTCGACGCGAGGACGATCGGGTGGTTCAGTGGCTCGCCGATCGCTGTGGGCCGACCGGCCGAGACCGCGATCGTGTCGGGGTGGCGAGCGGTGGTGCGGGCAGCATCGTGGGCGTCTGCGAGGTCCCGTCCCGGATGGTCGTGCGACATGGCGTCACCCTTGCACACGCGACGGCGCGTCCGAAACGGACGGACGGCGCCGGTCCGGCCGACGGTGGGCCGAGCTGCCGAGTCGGCCCGACCGATCGCTTCGCCGATCGGGAGGGTGCCGACGGCCCGCGTCGCGCTACGGTCGCATCGCCGTGTCGAGCCGTCTCGCCTCTCTCACCGTCTTCGTCGCGTCGGGCGCCGTCCTCGTCCTCGAGATCCTCGCGGGGCGCCTTCTGGCGCCGTACATCGGCGTCACGCTGCAGACCTTCACCGGCATCATCGGCGTCGTCCTGGCCGGCATCGCCTCGGGCACCTTCATCGGCGGGTGGCTGGCCGACCGACGCGATCCGCGCACGATGCTGCCCGTCGCGTTGGCCGTCGGGGGCATCCTGGCCGTCTCGACCGTGCCCCTCATCCGCCTGTTCGGGCCCGGCCTCGACGGGGGCGTCGCCTCGATCGTGTTCCTGGCCGGCGTGTCGTTCCTGCTGCCGTCGGCCGTGTTGAGCGCCGTGTCGCCGATGGTGGTCAAGGCCTGCCTCGACAGCGTCGAGCACACCGGCCAGGTGGTCGGCCGGCTGTCGGCGATGGGCACCGCCGGTTCCCTCGTCGCCGTCTTCATCACCGGGTTCGTCTTCGTCGCCGCGTTCCCCACCACGCCGGTGATCATCGGCCTCGGCATTGCACTGGTGCTGCTCGGCGGCGTCCTGTGGTTCACGCTCGGCCGCCCCACCTCGACCGACACGGCGATCGGCTGCGTCCTCGCACTCGTCGCCGCTGGCGGGTTGGCGATGAGCGCCGGCTCGCCCTGTGACGTGGAGAGCACCTACTTCTGCGCCGTGGTGCAGGTCGATCCCGACCGTCCGTCGGGCCGGGTGCTGGTGCTCGACGACCTGCGGAACTCCTACGTCGACCTCGACGACCCGACCCACCTCGAGTTCAGCTACGCGCAGATCATGGGCGACGTGATCGAGTCGATCGCGCCGGGCACCGGAGCCATCGACGCAGCGCACATCGGTGGCGGCGGGTTCACGATGCCCAGATATCTCGACGCGACCCGCCCCGGCTCGTCCAACATCGTGTTCGAACTCGATCCCACGATCGTCGAGCTCGCCGAGGATCGGCTCGGGTTGGAACTCACCGACCGCCTCGTGGCCCGCACCGGCGACGCCCGTGTGAACCTGCGGTCGCTGCCCGACGCCTCCCAGGATCTGGTGATCGGCGACGCCTTCGGCGGCGAGGCCGTGCCGTGGCATCTCACCACGGTGGAGTTCGTCGGCCAGATCCGCGCCGCCCTCCGCCCCGGTGGCGTCTATGCGCTGAACCTCATCGACTTCGGTGATCAGGGGTTCGCCCGAGCCGAAGCGGCGACGCTGCGAGCCGTGTTCGAACACGTCGCGGTGATCGCGCCGATCGCCCGGATCGAGGGCAGCGCCGGCGGGAACTTCGTGCTCGTCGCGAGCGACGAACCGCTCCCCGTCGAGGCGATCCAGACACGCAACACCGCTCGAGGCGACGACGACACCGTGCTGGCCGACCCGTCGCTCCTCGACACCTTCGTCGGCGGCGCCGATGTGCTCACCGACCAGCGTGCACCGGTCGACCAACTGATCACGCCCGAACGCTGAGCGCGACCCCACCGTTCGGCCTGCACGGTCGCGAGTTCGTCGCGGAATCGGCTCCCCAGCCGGCATGATCCGCGCCCCCATCTCGTCCCCGACCCCGCATCCGTCAGCTGGTCGGCTTGACGAAGTGTTGAGGCCGGCGAGGTCGATGCCCGCCAGCGTGAGGGCTCGACCACGCCCGGCGCGCCGACGATGAGCCGTTCGACCCAACTGCCCTCCTCGGACGGGCACCTCGACGCGATCGGTGGTTCGATTGCTCGGGTGAGCGAATGTGTGATCCGGAACGGCGGCGGCGGCGTATGTCCGTAGTGGATGCCTCCGTGGTGGGTTTGGAGTCGGACGTGACCGGGATGACCGATCGCGAGCTCCGTCTGCCGCGCGCCGACGCACTCGATGCGCTGCTCGACGGCGACCACCCCCGCATGACCGCAGCCGCGGCATGGGCCCGCGAGCACCTCGCCGGAGCCGGCGTCGATCGCACCACCTGGACCCGGTGCGGGTCCGCCGGACTGTTCGGCCTGCTGGTGCCCGAGCCGGACGGTGGCTGCGGCTGCACCGCCACCGAGGCGCTGCTCACGTTCGAGGGCCTCGGCTACGGCTGCGAGGACGCCGGGCTCGTGTTCGCGCTGGCGAGCCAGGTGTTCGCCTTCGGCCCGGCCTTCCACGGCGGTGCCGACGCCGTCCAGCGCGCTCGCCACCTCCCCGGCATCCTCGCCGGCACCACGTTCGGATCGTTCGCGATGAGCGAGCCCGACGCCGGATCCGACTCGTCGGCCATCGCCACGACGGCCACCCGGGTCGACGACGGGTATCGGCTCGACGGTGTGAAGACCTGGGTGACGCTCGGACCCGTCGCCGACCTCGCGATCGTCTTCGCCACCACCGACCCGGCGAAGGGTCGCTGGGGCATCACCGCCTTCCTCGTCGAGACCGATCGGCCCGGCGTCCGGGCATCGGCACCGATCGAGAAGTTCGGTCTCGCCTCGTCCCCGTTCGGCCTGCTCGAACTCGACGGCTGCATCGTGCCGGGCGAGAACCGGCTCGGCCCAGAGGGCGCCGGCGCGACCCTGTTCTCCAGCGCGGTCGAGGCCGAGCGCGCCTACCTCTACGCTGCGCAGGTCGGCGCGACCCGTCGCCTGCTCGAGCAGTGCATCCAGCGAGCGCGCACACGTCGGCAGTTCGGCCAGCCGATCGGCGTGAACCAGGCAGTGAGCCATCCGCTCGCCGACCTCGCGATCCAGCTCGAGCTGTCGCGGCTGCTCATCTACAAGGCGGGCGCGCTCGCCGACACCGATCGATCGGTCACCCTCACCGCGGCCATGGCCAAGGTGCAGGTGAGCGAGACCGCCATCCAGGCTGCCCTGCGAGCGTTCCAGCTCTTCGGCGCCGAGGGCTACACCACCGCAGCCGGCCTGCACACCTACCTCCGCGACGCGGTCGGTGGGATGGCCTACTCGGGCACCTCAGACATCCAGCGGAACATCATCGTGCGGCTGCTCGGTGCAGACCGCCCGGCACGACGGAGCACAACATGACACACCTTCCCCATCAGCGAACCCTGACCGGCCACCCGCCACGCCTCACCTCGGCGCGGCGATTCGTCGTCCTCCTCCTCGCCATGTTCGCGGTGGTCGGCCTCGCGCCGCTCTCCGCGTCGGCCCACGCAGGCGACCAGTCGTACCTGTACCTCGATGTCACCGACAAGGCGATGGGCGGCCGCGTCGAACTCCCGATGCAGGACGTCAAGGACGTGTTCGGCATC